>DATNCU010000527.1:0-12216 GCA_035607145.1 Thermoanaerobaculia bacterium | reverse complement strand
CGCCCAGTAGTTGTCGAAGCGCAGGTCGAGACCGCTTCGGACGGCGCGTTGGAGCAGCGCCGGGAAGTAACTCTCGTCGAACCCGAAGAGATCCTCGAACTTCTGGAACTGCCCGGAGCCGACCAGCTTGTGGACGTGGTCGGGGCGGTCGAGCGCCGTCACCTGCACCGAAGTAACGCCGTGGGCCTCGCGCAGGAATTCCACCGCTGCCTGGGCGCAGACCACGCTGCCGAGCGAGTGGCCCACGAACTGGATCGGCTGACTGTAGTCTTTGCCGAGGGTGGTGAGCAGGCTCGTGGCGAGGTGCCGGGCGGCGTCGTCGACACGGTTCCATGCCGGCATGTAGTCGACGGCGCTAGGCAACGTCAGCGCCGGGATCTGGCCGGCGCCGTCCCAAATGAATTGGATCTGGTTGAGGTCGGTGTCGCCGGCGAGCAGCGCTCCGGTCGAAAAGCTCACCTCGTTGCCGTCGCATTTGTCGATGCACGACCACAGGGTGCCGCCGCAGGAGACGGTGCCGTTGGGCTTCTTGCAGGTGGCGTCGAAGCCCTTCTTCTGCCAGCCGTGGCAGAAGACGACGGTCGGATGCTGCTTGGGGTTGGCGTTCAGCCGCCTGGTGACCCAGGTCTCCTGGCCGCCCGGTCGCGCCAGCTGCACGCTGAGCGTCCCCACCGCACCCGGGCAGTTGTTGTTGCGGACCGAGACGGTGTGCGTTCCCGTCGTCGTCCAGCCGCGAGCGATGGTGCCGTTGAAGAGGGCGCCGATCGCGCCGCGGTCGAACTCGAGCTCGGCGTCGGTGGTCCAGGTCCACCCGAACGGGTTCGGGATGCAGCCCGTCGCCTTGGCCTCGAAGGTCAGTGGGTCGAGCGTCAGGCCGCTCGCCGGTCCGTCGATGCGGAGCGAGGCCTGTTGCGAGACGGTGACCGTTTGCACCGCGGTCGTGCAGCCCGCGGCGTTGCACGCTCGCAACGTCACCTCGTGGCCGCCCGCCAAGTTGTAGGTCCAAGCCGGGTTCTGCGCCGTCGAGTCGTCGCCGACCTGGCCGTCGAGGTTCCAGTGCCAGCTGGTCGGCGCTCCGGTCGACTGGTCGGTGAACTGCACCTGCTGGCCGGCGGTGGGCTGGAACGGTGACCAGGTGAAGTCGGCGTCAGGGAGGATGGCGCCTACCGAGAGCAGGGCGAGGTCACCGAGACTGCGGCTCAACGCGCCCCCGATGGGCGTCGCCGCACCCGTATTGCGGTCGACGCGGTAGAGCCGCGACGAGTCGAGGATCGACGAGGTGTCGCGGCCGGCGAGGAGGGTGCCGTCAGCAGCCACCGCCAGGCCGAAGACGCTGCTCACCCCGAACGAGCCCACGGCGCTCGCCGACGCGGTGACGGGGTCGATCCTCACCAGGGTCGACCCGGTCGAGCCGTACAGCGTGCCGTCGGCAGCGAAGACCAGGTCCCCGCCGGCGTGATACCCCGTGTAACCCACGAGCGTCGCATGGCCGCTGGCCTTGTCGAGACGATAGAGATTGGTGTTGAAGGCGTCCCAGGCGAAGAGCGTGCCGTCGGCCCGCGCCGCCAGGGCGACGAGACTCGGGGAGCTGAGCCCACTGTCGCCGATCGACGTCGCGCTGCCGGTGCTGGCATCGATGCGGTAGAGGTCATGGGTCCTGTCGTCGAACCCGTAGAGCAGCTGCGTCGTGGGGTCGATGGCGATTGCCGGCGAGTAGAGGCCGGTCGGGCCGATGTCGGTCGCGTGTGGCGAGGTCGTGTAGTCGTCGATCCGGTAGAGCGTGGAGGCGTCGTCGTTCTCCACCGCGTAGAGCACACCCGCTGCCGCGGCGGTGCTGCCGCTGCAGCTGGCGCCGCCGAAGGCGAAGCGCGAGTAGCCCTGGCCGTCGGGCGTGCCGCCGTAGGTGAAGGTGATGAAGGACCAGTACGTGTAAGTGGATCCGCTGAGAGTCTGCAGCGCCATCGAGACGTAGTAGCAGCCGGCCGGCGGCGGCACGTAGCTCACGTATCCGGTATCGACGTTCTGCACCTGAGAACCGGCGGCGAGGACACCGAGCGTGTAGGTGCCGAAAGTCCATGCAAAGACGGTGCTCCCGGCGACCGGACGCTGCTCGGAGGCCCACATACGCAGGTAGAGCGTGGGAGAGGCCGTCGACGAGGAGTTGGCGACCCGCGCCGCCTGCATCCTCACGCCGTCGTCCGCGCTCCACGTCGCCGAGACGGGCCCGAAGAGATCGAGCCCCTGCACCTTCGCCTGCAGGTCCATGCGCTCGGGCGCGCCGGCTTCGGCCATCGGCGCCGGCGGGCGGTGCGGCGGGTCGACCTGCGCCGCGCCGCGGACCGCGCCGACGATGACGATGGCAACCGCCACCAGGACGACCGCCGGCTGGTCTCTCCGCATGGCACCCTCCTCCATGGCAATAGACACGAACGGATCGGCCTACGGGGATTCGCCCCCCGCAGGCCTGACGGCCGTCCTCTCACGGAATTCCTGGCAGGGATACTAACCGCGTTTAGCGAGTTGCTGCATGGGTGATTGAAATACGCCTCCGGGGCACCGGCTACAATCGCCGGCCGAGCCACCACAGCGTTCGCTCGTCCACCGAGGAGCTCGCCTTGCGTACTGCCCGTCGCCTCGCCGCCATCTCGCTCGCCTTCGCCACGCACGCCGCGGCTGCTTCAGCCCAACCCGCTCACCTCGTCGCCGATCTGGTGGCCGAGCCGTCCAGCTCCTACGGCTCCTACGTCCACTTGGTCACGGCGGCGGGGGGCCATGCTCTCTTCGACGTCGAGTCGCGAGACGGCCGGGAGCTCTGGGGCAGCAACGGCACGGCCGCGGGCACCGAGCTGTTGTTCGACGCCTGCCCGGGCGCCTGTACCCCCGTCATCGCGCCGCTCGGTGTGGCGCAGGGCATCGCCTTCTGGAGAGTCGAGCTCTCCGGCTCCGGCTCGGGCGCCGTCCTGATGCGATCCGACGGCACGCGCGCCGGCACTTATCGCCTGAGCGGCCCCGACGGCGACCTGCACCCGAACAGCTCGTACTACGAGCCCGTGGTCGCTCACGGCCGCTTGTTCTTCCGGGGATACACGGCGGGCTCCGGCGACGAGCTGTGGCAGAGCGACGGCAGCGAGGCGGGAACGCTGCAGATCGCCGACCTCCTGCCGGGACCGGATGGTAGCTACCCAACCAATCTCGCCGTCGCCGGCTCGACCCTCTTCTTCGCCGCCACCGACGCCGAAGGCACGCGGACCCTCTACGCGATGGCCAGCGACGGCGGCGCCCCGACCCGCGTGGTCGACCTCGCCTCGAGCATCTTCACCACCGCCGTCACCGCCACGCGGCTGTTCTACGTCACCGCGACCGCGGGGACGAGCGAGCTGTGGACCAGCGACGGTACCGCCGCCGGGACGCGCCGCCTGTCGAGCTTTCCCGCCAGCAGCGCTTCTGGCAGCCAGCCGTGGCTCGAGCCCGCCGGCGACCACGTGCTCTTCCGCGCCGACGACGGAATCCATCACCCACAGATCTGGCGCAGCGACGGCACGCCGGCGGGCACGGTGCGCCTCACCGACCTGCCACCGCCGCCGGGCTCCTACGAGATCGTCTCCTGGGACGTCGAGGAGGTCGGTGGGCGGCTGTTGGTGATCGCCCGCGACGCCAACTTCGAGCAACGCCTGGTGGCGGTGAGCGGTCCCGGGCAGCCGCCGGTCATCCTCCTCGCAAGCTGCCCCGAGTGCTTCTATTCGTCGGGTCTCGAGCGCGTGGGCGAGCGCGTCCTCTTCCAGCGCTACGAGCCGGGGGCCGGGACCCACCTGTGGACGACCGACGGCACCGCGGCCGGCACGCAGCGCTTGGCGCGGGTCTGTCCGCAGAGTTGCTTTTCCTACCAGCTCCGCCCGGTGTTCGCGGGCCGGCTCTTCTTCGCCACCGACGAGGCCGGCCACACCGCGCTGCGGGAAACGGATGGCACGGTGGCTGGGACGCGGATCCTCGCTCCCCTGCCGGACGGCGTCGCGCCCGCAACCGAGGCGCTGGCGATCGGCGATCGCGTCTTCTTCACCGCCACCGCGCCGCAAGGTCATGGGCTCTGGGTGAGCGACACCGCGAAGGGGGAGACGCACGCGGTCGCGTCGGTGGTCTCGCAGCGCCCCTCGTCGCGGCCGCGCGAGCTCGTCGCCATCGGCGACCGGCTGTTCTTCGCGGCGCCGCACACCGGCCAGCCACAGCCCCAGCTGTGGACGAGCCAAGGCAGCGCCGAGACCCCCGCGCCGCTGACGCAGCTGCTGCCCAACTCGAGCAGTCCACCCGGTCCGTCGCACCTCACGGTGGTCGGTCAGCAGGTGTTCTTCTGGATCGACTCCTTCGAGTTCCACGGCCGGCAGCCGCTGTGGCGAAGCGACGGCACGGCGGCCGGAACGTTCCCGCTGCTCGCCGACCAGCGCATCGACGAGCAGCCGGCCGTCTTCGATGGCGAGCTCTTCTATCTCCTCGACGAGCCCGGCTCCAACACCGTGTGGAAGAGCGACGGCACCGTCGCCGGCACGCAACCGGCCTTCGAGCTGCCGGCGGGCGTGCGCGACCCGCGACACCTCACCGCGGTCGGCGACGAGCTCTACTTCCTCGCCCTCAGCGTCGACGGCACGGAGGTGTGGCGCAGCGACGGCACCACCGCGGGCGTGCAGCGGGTGACGGCGTTCGCGGGCGACGGGCCGTTCTACGAGACCGATCCGAGCTTCATGCGCACCCGCGGCGGTGTCGTCTTTCGCGCCCGCGCCGACTCCTTCGACCAGGAGCTGTGGTCCACGGGCGGGACGCCGCAGTCCACGCACCGGCTCGCCGCCGCGCTGCAACTGACCCAGCCGCGCCCCCTCGCCGTCGTCGCCGGCAGCTTGTACTTCTTCGCCACCGGACCCGGCGGCAGGGCGCTGTGGCGGACCGACGGTACCGACGCCGGCACCGTGCTGCTGCGGAGCCTCACCGATACCTACAGCCCCCGTCGGCGCGAGAGCGTAGCGCTGGACGGGCAGCTCTTCTTCGTCGCCGACGACGGCACTCACGGCCTCGAGCCGTGGGCGACCGACGGCACGGCGGCGGGAACGCGGCTGGTGGCCGACCTCGCGCCCGGCGAGGCCTCGTCGTCCCCGAGCTGGCTCACGGCCACCGGCAGCGGTCTCTTCTTCGCCGCCCACGACGGCATCCACGGCTTCGAGCTGTGGAAGAGCGACGGCACCGCGGCGGGCACGCGGCTGGTCCACGACGTCGCGCCCGGCGCCGCTTCGTCGTACCCCGAGGAGCTCGCGCTCGTCGGCTCGCGGCTCTACTTCTCGGCCGACGACGGCGTGGTGGGACAGGAGCTCTGGGCGCTCGACTTGGGCGCCCCGTCCGGGCAGTGCGTCCCTTCGCCGACCGCGCTCTGCCTGGGTGGCCACTTCCGCGTGGAGGCGACCTGGTTCGTCGGCAACCAGATGGGGACAGCGCACGCCATCCCGCTCACCGCCGACACCGGCGGCTTCTGGTTCTTCGGCGCGGAGAACGTCGAGGTGGTGTTGAAGGTCCTCGACGGCCGGCCGGTCAACCAGCACCAGTGGGTCTTCTACGGCGCCCTCTCCGACGTCGAGTACCACCTCACCGTGACCGACACCGAGACGGGATTGGCGCGGCGCTACGTCAACCCCGCGGGGTTGCTCGCGAGCGTCGCCGACACCAACGGCTTCGGCCGGCTCGGGGCCTTCGCGGTGGCGCCACGGCCGCGCGCCGGTACCCCACCGCGGCGGCGAGCGAGCGTCGATCCGGCGGCTGCGAAGGCGGGCCTCTGCGTTCCCGCTCCGACGCGCCTCTGCCTACGCGACGGACGCTTCGCCGTCGAGGCCACCTGGAAGGACTTCGCCGGCCACAGCGGCGTCGGCACCGCGGTGCCGCTCACCGGCGACACCGGCTGGTTCTGGTTCTTCGGCCCCACCAACGTCGAGGTCATCCTCAAGGTCCTCGACGGCACGCCGGTCAACGGCAAGCACTGGGTCTTCTACGGCGCGCTGTCGAACGTCGAGTACACGCTGCGCGTCACCGACACCACGACCGGGGCGGTGCGGACCTACACCAACCCGAGCGGCAACCTGGCCAGCGTCGCCGACACCGCGGCTTTCTGAGGAGTCGAGGACGTGAGGCCTCGCGGCGCTGCCATGCGATCCGTCTGCAACCAGCTGTTGATTGCGCTGACGCTCGCCTCACCGGCCCTGGCCGCGGCGCCGACGGCGTCGCTCGTCGCCGACCTCCAAACGGGGGCCGGGCGCCACGACTCCCAGCTCGCACCGCTCGCCGTCCTCGGCGACAAGGTGCTGTTTTCGACCTTCGACTCCACGCAGGGCAGCGAGATCTGGGTGACCGACGGCACCGACGCCGGCACCGAGATGCTTTCCGACGGCTGCCCCGGCGAGTGCAGCGGCCTCGCTCGCTTCTTCGGCACGGCGCGCGGGCTCGCCTTCTGGGTGAGCGCGATCGACGGCATCGAGGGGTCGGGAGTGCTCGTCGTCTCCGACGGCACGCGGCACGGCACCCGCAGGCTCGACGGGGTGGATGCCGAGCTGACCGTCGGCGGCGCCTACTTCCAGCACGCGGCGATGCTCGGCGACGTCCTCCTCTTCCAGGGCTGCACGCCGGCGACGGGCTGCGAGCTGTGGCGCAGCGACGGCACCGACGCCGGCACCGCGCTCGTCGCGGACCTCGTCGCCGGTCCCGATGGGGCGGTACCCGGGCGCTTCGCGGTCGCCGGCCGCAAGCTGTACTTCATGGTCTCGCGCGCCGACGGCCTGGCGCTCTACACCAGCGACGGCACGGGCCCGGGGACGGCCTTCGTCGAGGCGATCGGGCCGGAGGCCGTCGGCCAGGCGCCGCAGGCGGCCGGCAACCGCGTCTTCTTCCTGCGCGACTCGGCGGAGACCGGCACGCCGCGCGACGTCTGGACGAGCGACGGCACGCCGGCCGGCACGCGCTCGCTCAGAGACTTTGTGCCGGGGCTCACCTACTGGAACGGCGGCAACATCGCCCAGTTCAAGGCGATCGGCGACCACGTCTACTTCGTCGCCAGCGACGAGGTCCACAACGGCGTCCCCGACATCGAGCTGTGGCGCAGCGACGGCACCGCCAAGGGCACCTTCGCGGTCACCCACTACCCGGACGGCCACGCGCCGCTCTTCCCCTACATGAACCCCGACGACGTCACCGAGCTCGGCGGACGCACCCTCTACGTGGCTTCCATCAACGACGGCTTCTCGCAGGCGCGCCGTCTGTGGTCGACCGACGGCAAGACCTCGACCGTGGTGGTCGACCACTGCGAGTCCTGCTCCTGGCTCGACCGCCTCGGCGATCGCGTGCTCTTCCGGCGGGGCGGAGCGGCCGCCGGCGGCGTCGAGCTGATGGCGACCGACGGCACCGCGGCGGGCACGCGGTCCCTGGCGCCGATCTGCACGACCTCCTGCGCCGCTCTCGGCGACTACTTCGCGCCGCTGCTCGGAGAGGGCATCTTCCTCGCCGCGAGCAACCAAGGAGCGCGCGAGCTCTGGCGCACCGACGGAACTGCCGCCGGCACCGCGCGGTTCGCCACGCTGCCGGACGGCGTCTACGTCTACGAGCCGGGCCTCTTCCTCGCCGGCGGGCGCGTCCTCGCCGCCGGTGCTGAGTGGGTGGCCTACGAGCGCACGAGCGTGAAGCTCCTCGCCGCTGACGTGAGCGGCGGCGCGCGGGTGCTCGTCGAGCTGCCCGAAGAGTCGCCCTCCTCTTCGCCGCGGCGGCTCCTCGCCGCGGCCGACCGGCTGCTGTTCGTCGCCGACACCGGCGCGGTGCCGCAGCTGTGGAGCTCGACCGGCACCGCCGCAGGCACCGCGCAGGTCACCGAGCTGACCGCACCCGACGAGTACTACGCGCGGGACGCCGTGGGTCCGGTCGAGCTCACCAGGCTGGGCGACAAGGTGGTGTTCGCCGTGAGGGAGCGGTGGGACGGCTCTCACCTGTGGACGAGCGACGGCACCGCCACCGGGACCTTCGCGCTCGCCGCCGGCGACGACACCGCGGTCGGGCTGACCGCTCACGATGGGCAGGTCTACTTCGTCCGCGAGGGGCCGGGGTTCGACGAGGTCTGGAGGACCGACGGCACCGACGCCGGCACCGCGCACGTCTTCATCCTGCCCGGGCGCTCGTTCGGCCGCCGCTTCCTCACCGCCGTCGGCGACGAGCTCTACTTCGCCACCTACGTCGACGGCAAGGGCAACGAGATCTGGCGCAGCAGCCTGACGGGCGCCGGCGTGACGCAGGTGACCAACTTCCCCGAGGCCTTCATCTTCGACGCCGACCCGTCGCTCACCAAGCTCGGCAACGACGTGTTCTTCCTCGGCCCGTCGCCGGAGGACGGCGAGGTTTGGAAGATCTCGGGCACGCCGGCAACCGTGACGCGGCTGGTCGATGCCCGTCCCGGCGCGGTCGGCTCGCGGCCCACGGACCTGTTGGTCTTCGGCGGTGCGCTCTACTTCCTCGCCGACACCTCCGAGCACGAGCGCGCTCTCTTCCGTTCCGACGGCACGACCGCGGGGACGATCGCGCTGCACCAATTCAAGCGTCCACTCGCGGAGGACCCGCGCGCCGAGCTGCTCGCCGTCGACGGCCGCCTCTACTTCGCCGCCGACGACGGCGTGCACGGCCGCGAGCTGTGGACGAGCGACGGCACCGCGGCGGGGACGCGGATGGTGGCCGACATCTTCTCCGGCCTCGCCTCGTCGTCGCCGGCGTGGCTGACGGCGGTGGGCGGCCGGCTCTACTTCGCGGCGCACGACGACGTGCACGGCACCGAGCTGTGGACGAGCGACGGCACCGCGGCGGCAACGACGCTGGTGCACGACATCGCTCCCGGCGCGCTCTCGTCGCGCCCCGAGGAGCTCGAGCTGCAAGGCAGCCGGCTCTTCTTCGCCGCCGACGACGGCCTCACCGGCCGCGAGCTGTGGGTGCTCGACCTCGCGCAGGCGACCGGCGTCTGCGTGCCGACGAGCACGGTCCTCTGCCTCGGCGGCCGCTTCCGCGTCGAGGCGGCGTGGAAGGACTTCGCGGGCCACCGCGGCGTCGGGCACACCGTGTCGCTCACCGCCGACACCGGCGCCTTCTGGTTCTTCGACGCCGCCAACGTCGAGCTGGTGCTCAAGGTCCTCGACGGCCGCGGCGTCAACGGCCATCACTGGGTCTTCTACGGTGCGCTGTCGAGCGTCGAGTACGCGCTCACCGTGACCGACGTGCAGACCGGGCTCACCGCCCGCTACCGCAACCCCGCCGGCCGGCTGGCGAGCGTCGGCGACGTCACCGGCTTCGGACCGCTTGGTTCGTTCTCGCTCGTCGAGAGCGTGAGCTCGGCATCCGGCACGCGGCCGCGGACCTCGTCGAGCGCCGACCCCACCGCCATCGGGACCTGCACGCCCGCCCCCACCCGCCTCTGTCTGCGCGGCGGCCGCTTCGCCGTCGAGGCGAGCTGGAAAGACTTCGCGGGCAACACCGGCGTCGGCACCGCCGTCCCGTTGACCGCCGACACCGGCTGGTTTTGGTTCTTCGGCCCCGACAACGTCGAGGTGATGCTCAAGGTGCTCGACGGCAGGCCGCTCAACGGCAAGCACTGGGTGTTCTACGGCGCGCTGTCGAGCGTCGAGTACACGCTGCGCGTCACCGATACGCAGACCGGCGCCGTGCGCACCTACAGCAACCCGAGCGGCAACCTGGCCAGCGTCGCCGACATCGGCGCGTTCTAAACCGCTGCGGCGACAGCGCCCCGCGGGCCCGTACCGTCGGCTACGGGCGGCCCCTGAGCCGCTTGTGCGCGTCTTCTCGCGATAGCTGGTGGGCAGACCAGTCGGTGCGCCGCGCCTGATCCCAGCTGCGAGCCGCACCACATCCGGCGTCGGACGCCGGGCTGCCAAGGCCGAAACGGGTTGTCCCCTACCGCGAAAGGGCTCAGAGATGATCGCAACCGGTGAAGACGTGATGGTCCGCGACAAGGTCAAGCGGATCATCTTCAACGTCACGCGCATTCCCGTCGAGCGCATCGGCGACGGCGCCTCCTTCCGCGAGGACCTCGAGCTCGACTCGCTGTCGCTGCTGGAGATCGGCGTCGACCTCGACTACGAGTTCCAGCTCGGCCTCGAGGACCTCGAGCAGCGCCTCGGCGACCTCCCCACCGTCGAGCACGTCGTCGGTTTCGTACGCGAGCGGCTGCAGCAGCGGGCGGTCGCCTGAAGACGCACTGAAGCGGAGGCCGCGCGCCATGGTCCCCGCGGCGGACTTCCGCGCCGAGCGCCGGCGCGTGGCGGTCACCGGTATCGGCGTCGTCACCCCGGTCGGCAGCGGGCGCGAGACTTTCTGGCGCGCCCTGCTCGCCGGCGAGTCGGGGATCACGCCGGTGTCGTCGTTCGACACCTCGCGCTTCAAGGTCAAGCTCGGCGCCGAGGTGCGCGGCTTCGACCCCGCGCCCTGGTGCGAGCGGCTCGACCCCAAGGAGGTCGGCCGCGCCTCGCAGATGGCGATCGCCGCCGCGCGGATGGCGCTCGCCGACGCCGGCCTCGACGCCGCCTCGCTCGACGCCGAGCGCGTCGGCGTCGCGATGGGCACCACCTCCGGCGAGCCGCTCGAGATCGAGATCTTCAACGACGCGCTGCGCGGCGAGGGACGCGACGCGCTCGACGGCGCGCTCGCCACCCGCTACCCCTGCCACCGCATCCCGGGTCAGATCGCCGCCGAGCTCGGCTTCGCCGGCGTCAACGTCATGCTGCCGAGCGCCTGCGCGGCCGGCAACTACGCCGTCGCCTTCGCCCGCGACGCGCTCGCCACGCGCCGCGCCGACGTCATGCTCGCCGGTGGGGCCGACGCCTTCTCGCGCATCACCTACACCGGCTTCGCGCGGCTGGGCGCCATCACCACCGACCGCTGCGCGCCGTTTGACCGCGAGCGGAAGGGGATGGTGCCGGGCGAGGGCGCCGGCGTGCTGGTGCTCGAGCCGCTCGACGCGGCGCGCGCGCGCGGCGCCCGCGTCTACGCCGAGGTCGTCGGCTACGGGCTCTCCTGCGACGCCCACCACATGACCGCCTCGCACCCCGAGGGCGAGGGGCCGGCGCGCGCGATGGCCATGGCCCTCGCCGACGCCGGCCTCCTGCCCGAGCAGGTCGACTACATCAGCGCCCACGGCACCGGCACGCCGACCAACGACCGCCTCGAGACGCTGGCGGTCAAGCGCGCCTTCGGCGGCGCCGCGTCGCGGGTGCCGATGAGCTCGGTCAAGTCGATGCTCGGCCACACCATGGGCGCCGCCTCGGCGCTCGAGGCGGCTGTGTGCTGCCTGGCGATCGCCGACGGTTGGCTGCCGCCCACCATCAACTACGAGCACCCGGACCCGGACTGCGACCTCGACTACGTCCCCAACGTGGCGCGCCAGGCGCCGGTACGGGTGGCGATGAACAACGCTTACGCGTTCGGCGGCGCCAATGCCTCGGTGCTGTTCGCGGCGGCGGAGAGTTGATCGCGATGCGGCGGCGCGTGGTGGTGACCGGGGTTGGCGTGCTCTCGCCGCTCGGCGACTCGCGGGCGGCACTGCACCGTGCGCTCTGTACAGGCGCAGGCGACGGCGAGAGCCGGCTCGCGCCGATCGAAGGGTTCGCCGTCGAGGGCCTGCCGATGAACCGCGCCGTCGAGCTGCGCGGCTTCGACCCCGCGCGCTACCTCGGCGATGGCAACTTCCGGCCGCTCGACCGCACCGGGCAGCTCGCCGCCTGCGCGGCGCGGCTGGCGCTCGACGACGCCGGCTGGAGCGGCGACGCCGTGGCGAGCGGCGAGGTCGCCCTCCTCGTCGGCACCATGTTCGGCAGCGTGCGCACGATCGCCGAGTTCGACCGCCGCGGCCTCGAGGCGGGGCCGCTCTACGTCAAGCCGTTCGACTTCGCCAACAGCGTCATCAACGCGGCGGCGGGGCAGACCGCCATCTGGCACCACCTGCGCGGCCCCAATTCCACGGTCTCGGCGGGCACCGCTTCCGGAGTCCAGGCGATCGCGCTCGGCGCCGACCTCGTGGCCGAGGGCCGCGTCGAGGTGGCCATCGCCGGCGGCGCCGAGGAGCTGTGCTGGGAGTCGTTCCTCTCGTTCAGTCGCGCCGGCATGGTGGCCAACGGCGACGGCACGCCGCGGCCGTTCGATGCCGAGCGC
>DATNCU010000526.1:0-6532 GCA_035607145.1 Thermoanaerobaculia bacterium | reverse complement strand
ACACCATCGACGCGATCGTGGGGTGGAGCAAGGAGACGACGGCGCTCCCGGAGGCGTCTCCGGACGAGCTCACCCGGTTGCTCTTCTGAGGCTGATCCCGCCGCGCCGGGCGCGCGGCGAGCGATCGCTCCACCCGCGATGCACGACTTCACCTTCACCCGCCTCCGCTACCAGTCCGGCGACTGGTGGGTGGACGAGCGCATGCCGGCCAACGTGCTCGACTCGCTGGTGCAGTACACGACGCTCGACGTCGACCGCGAGGAGCGCGTGCTGCAGCTGCGCGACGCGGCGGCGATCGACTCCCCGTTCACCTACCTCGCCGGCCACCGCCTCTTCGAGCTGGCGCCCGACGAGCGCCGCAACCTCGAGCGCTACCTGCGCAACGGCGGCTTCCTCTTCGCCGACGACTGCAACCACGACGTCGACGGCCTCTTCGCCAAGACGTTCGAGGCGCAGATGGCGGAGATCTTCGGCTCCGCAGCGCTCTCCAAGATCCCCAAGGGGCACGCTCTCTACCACTCCTTCTTCCACTTCGACGACGGCCCGCCCACCACCGCCTTCGAGCTCAACGGCTGGGGGGACGACCTGGTGCACGACTACCTCAAAGCGATCGAGGTCGACGGCCGCATGGCGGTGCTCTACAGCAACAAGGACTACGGCTGCGAGTGGGACTACGACTGGCGCAATAAGCGCTGGCTCGCCGTGGACAACACCCGCTTCGCCGTCAACGTGGTGATGTACGCGCTCACCGCTTGAGCGAACGAGCATGAACGAACAGCTCACCGAGACCGACGTCGACACGCTGCTCTCCCGCCTCGCCGGGCTGCGCGCCGAGGTGGGCAAGGTGATCGTCGGCCAGCGCGAGACCGTCGAGCACCTGCTCGTCGGCCTGCTCGCCGGCGGCCACTGCCTGCTCGAGGGGGTGCCCGGCCTCGCCAAGACGCTGATGGTGCGCACCCTCGGCGATGCCATGCACCTCACCTTCAAGCGGGTGCAGTTCACGCCCGACCTGATGCCCAGCGACATCGTCGGCACCGAGATCCTCGAGGAGGACCACGGCACCGGCCGCCGCGTCTTCCGCTTCCAGAAGGGGCCGGTGTTCGCCCACCTGCTGCTCGCCGACGAGATCAACCGCAGCCCGCCGAAGACGCAGGCGGCGCTGCTCGAGGCGATGCAGGAACGCTCGGTCACCTACGGCGGCGAGACCTACGCGCTGCCGCGGCCGTTCTTCGTGCTGGCAACGCAGAACCCAATCGAGCAGGAGGGCACCTACCCGCTCCCCGAGGCGCAGCTCGACCGCTTCCTGCTCCACCTGCGCATCGGCTACCCGAGCGCCGAGGAGGAGCTGCAGGTGCTCGAGGCGACGACCGGCGAGCGCATCGCCGAGGCGGCGCCGGTGCTCGGCGCGGAGGAGGTGCTGCTCGCGCAGTCGCTGGTGCGGCAGGTGCACGTCTCGCGGGCGCTGCTGCGCTGGGCGGTCGAGCTGGTGCGCGCCACGCGGCCGGCGGAGAGCCGCGACGCGAAGATCCGCGACGTCGTCGACTGGGGCGCTGGACCGCGCGCCGGGCAGGCGCTGGCGCTGGCCGCGAAGGGGCGGGCGCTGCTCGGCGGGCGGCTGTCGGTGACCCTCGACGACCTGCGGGCGCTGGCGCCGCCGGTGCTGCGGCATCGGTTGCTCGTAGGCTTCCGCGGGCAGGCTGAGGGAGTGACCGCCGAATCGCTGGTGAGCCACCTGCTCGCCACGCTGCCGGATCCGCAGAGCCCACTCGACTGATGAGATCGCAGCAGCGATGGCCCTCCCCGCATCGCCGCTCCTCGATCCCGCCGTCCTCGCCCGGGTCAAAGACCTGCGGCTGGTGGCGCGCACGCTCGTCGACGGCGCGGTGACTGGCCTGCACCGGCAGCCGCGTGCCGGTATCGGCGTCGAGCTCGAGCAGTTTCGCGGCTACCAGCCGGGCGACGACCCGCGGCGCATCGACTGGCGCGCGCACGCGCGATCGGACCGCCTCATCGTGCGCGAGTCGCCGGTGGAGCGCGACGTCACCGTGCGGCTGGTCGTGGACGCCACCGCGTCGATGGCTCACGTGGACGAAGCGACGCGAGCGCGCGGCGCCGGCGGCAGCGTCGCCGGCGAGGCGACGGTGAGCAAGCTCGGTTACGCCCGCATGCTCGCGGCGGCGCTGGCGTTCCTCGCGCTGCGGCAAGGCGACGCCGTGGCGCTGCACTTGGTGGGCAGCTCGGCGGTGGACCTGCCGCCGCTGCGGCGGCGGCGCGCTCTCGAGCGGTTGCTCTTCCACCTCCAGACGATGGAGGCCGGCGGCAAGTGGCCGTCGTGGGCTCAGCTCGGCCCGCGCCTGCTGCGGCCGCGGCGGCGCGAGGTGGTGGTGGTGATCTCGGACCTCTGGGAGAACGAACGCGAGATCGCCGCCGCGCTCGCCGGGCTGCGGGCGCTGCGCCACGAGGTGGTGCTGCTCCACCTCATCGGCCGCAACGAGCTCGACTTCGGCTGGAGCGGCGATCTCCTGTTCGAGGACCTCGAGAGCGGCGCGGTGGTCGCAGGCGACGCCGGATCGCTGCGCGATGGGTATCTGCGCCGGCTCGCCGCGTGGCTCGAGGCGTGGCAGCGGCGCGCGGCGGAGCTGGGCGTCACCTATCAGCGGGTGCCGCTCGACCGGCCGCTCGAGTTGGCGCTGCGCGACGTGCTGGCGCGGCGGCGGAGGCTGCGATGAACGGGCGGGCGCACGACGCGGTCGCGCCGCGTGCTGGCGAGCGGGCACCGCGGCGGAGGTGCGAGTGAGCCTCGGGCTTGCGGCTCCGCTGTGGCTGCTCGGCCTGCTCGGGCTGCTGGCACCGCTGGTGCTCCACCTGCTCGCGCGCGGCCGTGGGCGACGTGTACGCGTCGGCAGCGTGCGCCTGCTTGGCGAATCGCCGCCGCGACGGCCGCGGCGAGTGCAGCTGCAATGGCTGCTGCTGCTGGCGCTGCGGTGCCTGCTGCTGGCGCTGGTGGCGCTGGCGCTCGCCGGGCCGCGGCTGCGGCGCGAGGCCGCGGTCGCCGCGGCGCCGCGGCCGTGGGTGCTGGTGGAGCCCGGGGTCGACGCGAACGCAGTCGAGAGCGCTCGCCGTGCTGCGGCGGCAGAAGCTGAGGTGCGAATGTTGGCGCCCGGGCTACCGAAGGATGGTGCGGTGACCGACTTGAGGACGCTGCCCGACCTTGCCGCGGTACCGGGGGGCACGTGGTCGCTGCTGCGTGAGGCCGCCGCGGCGGCGCCAGCGGGCACGCGGCTCGTGGTGGTGACGAGCGGCCGCCTCGCGGCCCTGCGCGGTGAGCGACCGGCGTTCGCCAACGCCATCGAGTGGCACGAGGTACCCGACCCGCG
The DNA here is from genome assembly GCA_035607145.1 of Thermoanaerobaculia bacterium. GTDB lineage: Bacteria > Acidobacteriota > Thermoanaerobaculia > Multivoradales > JAIOJS01 > DASYQD01. The sequence goes on along the minus strand of DATNCU010000526.1, from coordinate 3,155 downwards.
AGTGACCCGAGGGGCCGCTCGCGCGGTGAGGGCGGTCGACAGAGGGGCGCCGCGCAGCTTGCGTCTCGCCGTGCTCGCCGCGCCGGGCCGCGAAGGAGACGAACGCTACGTGCGGGCGGGGCTCGACGCGGCAGCCGAAGCTGCCGACGTGCAGCTGGAGATCTTGGAGACATCCGCAACGCCGCCGGCCCTCACCTTCTGGCTCGCCGACGCGCCACCGCCGCCAGCCGTGCTCACCGCGGTGCGCGAGGGCGGTGTGCTGGTTACGGACAGCGGAGCGCCCGAGGAGCGCTGTGGCGGCACTTTCGTCACAGCGGCGATGACGGAACCCGCGCCCCGCGCCGTGCTTGGGTCGGTGGCGCTGCACCGTTGCGGTGCCGTGGGTCCGATGGCACCGACGCGTGACGAATGGACGATCGCGCCGAACCGTCGCGGAGCGAGGCCTGGGCTGGTCGAGATAGCGGAACCGCAACGGACAACTTGGGTCGCCGACTCGGGGCGCGCAGTGCTGGTGGAGCAGGCTTTGGGCAGCGGCCGTTGGCTGCGCTTCGCCAGCCGCTTCCACCCGGCCTGGTCGGAGCTGGTGCTCTCGCCGGCCTTTCCGGAGTGGCTGCGGGAGCTGTTGCGCGAAAGCGCCGGCGGCGCGGCGGCGGCGAAGCTGACGGTGCCGGATTGGAGGAGCGACGGAGGTCAGGGCCGACCCGCCGCAGCAATGAGCGCGCACCGCGAGAGATCGGCGTCGGCGCGATCGCCGGCGCCCGCGTTGCCGGCGCCCGAGCGCGCCGCCTGGCTGCTGCTCTTTCCGCTCCTGATCGCCGAGCGATGGCTGGCGACGAGGCGATGAGCGATCCCCTTCGCGATCCACCGTCGGACCCGGCCGAGCGCCTGTCGCCGCTGCCTCGCCGCCTGCCGCCGCGTGCCGCCGACGGCGCCGGTGCCCCCGTCGACGATGGTTCGGGCGGCGGGTCCGGTCGAGCGGCCGATCCCACGGTTGCGCGCGCTGCGGCGGCGCTAGCGCGTCTCCGAGAGCGGTGGCGCTGGCGCGTCCGCCTTGGTGCGATGGCTCTCGGCCTCGCCGCCGGCCTGCCCCTTGCGGCGGCCGCGCTCCGTTTCGCGTCCGGGAACGTGCGGCTGCCGCTCGCGCTCGCCGCGCTGGTGGCGCCACCCCTGCTCGCGTGGTGGATCTCGCGCCGGCGCGGCGTCGACATGGCCGCGATCGCCGCCCATCTCGACCGCCGGTTCCCGGCCTTCGCCGACAGCGCGGCACTGCTCGTCGCAGCCGCGCCGCTGCCCCCTCTGCAGCGCCTCCAGCAGCGTCGCGTCGCGGTGGCGCTGCTGCAGAGCGACGAGCGCGAGCTCGCCCGCGCGTTACCGCATCGGCCGCTGCGTCGCGCTGCCGTCGCGCTCCTCGCGGGCGCCGTGCTCGCCCTTCTGGTGGCGCTCGTGCCCCTGCCGGCACCGCACGCCGCGGCCGCCGCGCCGCGTGCTCGCGCGGCCGCGCGCAACGTGGCCCCGCCGACGCCCCTCCTGCGCCGCGTCGACCTCACCGTGCGGCCGCCGGCCTACACCGGCCGACGCGCACGCGTCACTCACGGCATCGGAGCGACCGCCGAGGAGGGTGCGCGGCTGCGTTGGCAGGTCGATGCGGCTCCGCGGGTCACCGCCGCCGCACTGCTCTTCGACGAGACGGAGCGCGTGCCGCTGCGTCGCGCGGACACCGGCGTCTTCGAGGTCACCGCCACGGCGCGCGCTCCCCGCCTCGTGCGGCTGCTGCTCGACGGCGAGGCCGGCGAGCTGTGGCGCTCGGCGCCGGCGCGTCTCGAGATGCTCGCCGACCGGCCGCCGACGCTCGAGCTGCTCGCGCCCGCAACGACGCTCGTCGAGCGGCCGCCGCAGGGGCCCGGGTCGCTGGCGCTCGACGCGGCGCTCGCCGACGACTACGGCATCGCGGGCGCCGAGCTGGTGATCACGCTCGCGAAGGGCAGCGACGAGCAGGTCACCTTCGCCGAGCAGCGACTTCCGCTGCCCGTGCGCCGTGTCGCATCGCGGCAGCTCCTGCGGCGTTCGCTCGACCTCGCCACTCTCGGCCTCAACGCAGAGAGCGAGCTGTACCTGCGCGTCGAGGTGCGTGATGGCCGGCGCCCCGACGCGGCGCTGCCGCCGCAGCCGAACCTGGTGCGCTCGCCCACCGTCATCGTGCGGCCGCTGGTCGAACGGCAGGAGAGCTCGCCGCTCGGCGAGGGGCTGCCGCTCATCGCCGGCCCCGAGCTGTTCCGCAGTCAGCGACAGGTGGTGATCGACACCCAGCGCCTCATCGCTGACTCGCTGCGGCTCGCGCCCGCCGAGGTGATGCGGCGCTCGCGCGAGATCGGGTTCGACCAGCGCGCGCTGCGGCTGCGCTACGGCACGTTGCTCGGACAGGAGTTCGAGGACGGGCGCGCGTCGGGCAACGACGAGGAGCCGCTGCGGCCCGTGGAGGGCATCGGGGGTCCCGGACTGGGTGGCGTCGGCGAGGTCGCCGAGGAGCTCAAGCACGAGCACGACAGCGCGCTGAACGCTACCTTCCTGCCGCCGCAGGTGAAGGGCAAGCTGCGCGCGATGCTCGCCTCGATGTGGGACGCCGAGGGCGCCCTCGCCACCGGCGCTCCGCGCGCTGCGCTGCCGCACGAGCTGCGCGCGCTCGACCTGCTCAAGCAGGTGCAGCAGGCCGACCGCGTCTACGTGCGGCGCAGCGGCGGCGAGGTCGCGCCGCTCGACCTCGCGAGGCGGCTCACCGGCGAGCTCGACGGAGTGCGATCGATCGAGGCGCGCGAGCCTCCCCCCCAGCCGCGGCCGGTGGTCGAGGCGGCGTTGGCGACGCTCGCGGCGATCGAGGGGAATGCGTCGCGTGCTGACATGCCTGCCGGCGCTCTTGCGACGATTGCTCCGGCGCTTGCGGCTCGCGCTCGCGCCGGCTCGGCGGCGGCACTCGGGGCGCTGCCGGCCCTCGATACCCTCGCGGCCGGTGGTGACTTGCCAGCTGCTGCGCGACGAACGCTCGAACGGGCGCTGTGGGAGCTGGTGCCGCCGCCGCAGGCCCCCATGCGGCGCGACGCGCCCACGGGCTCGCTGTGGGAACGCTACCGCGCGAGTCTGGGGGAGTTGCCGTGAGCCTC
>DATNCU010000523.1:0-3551 GCA_035607145.1 Thermoanaerobaculia bacterium | reverse complement strand
CGTGCACCACCGCAACGCGCCGGAACGCCTGGCGAAGATCCCCGGCGAGGAGCTCTGGCAGGCGCACCAGGCGCAGAAGGTTCGCCTCGGCCGCTTCACCCAGAGCCGGCTGCGCGAGCAGCTCGCCCGCCACGGCCGCTCGCCCGAGGAGCTGCGCGAGGTGGAGTCGTTCTTCCGCCCCGAGGCGCTCACCATCGGCTTCGCGCGCCGCTTCGCCACCTACAAGCGCGCGAACCTCGTCTTCACCGATCCGCACGAGCTGCGGCGGCTGATCTCCGACGATGAGCGGCCGGTGCAGATCCTCTTCGCCGGCAAGGCGCACCCCGCCGACCGGCCGGGGCAGGACCTCATCCAGCACATCTTCCAGCTCAGCCAGCAGCCGCCGTTCCGCGGCCGTGTCTTCTTCCTCGAGAACTACGACATGCGCGTGGCGCGCATGCTGGTGCAGGGCGTCGACGTCTGGCTCAACACGCCACGCCGGCCGCTGGAGGCGAGCGGCACCAGCGGCCAGAAGGCGGGGGTGAACGGCGCCCTCAACTGCAGCGTGCTCGACGGCTGGTGGCCGGAGGCCTACGACGCGGAGAACCCCAACGGCTGGGCCGTCGGCCGCGAAGAGGTGCTCGCCGACGTCGGAGCGCAGGACCTGGAGGACGCGCACGCGCTCTACGCCGTGCTCGCCGAGGAGGTCGTCCCCACCTTCTTCGAGCGCGACGAACGCGGCCTGCCGCTGCGCTGGCTGCGCATGATGGCGCGGTCCATCGCCACCATCGCGCCACGTTTCTCCTCGGACCGCATGGTCCGCGACTACGTGACCAAGGCATACCTCGCAGGCGTCACAAGGACCGGCAGCGGATGAGACGGGCCGCGGCGCTGCTGCTCGCCATCGGGACGTGCAGCGCGCTGTGCAGCGCTACGGCGGCGCGCGCGCAAGCTCCACCGTTCAACCTCTGGTACGGCTTCATCGGCCGCGCGGCGGCGACGAACGCCGAGCACAGCTGGCTCGACGGCGGCACCGGCCGGTTGGCTTTGGGCGAGCGCGCCGGCTGGCAGGAAGCCGCGGTCGGCGAGCTGCGGCTGCTCGCCGAGTGGGAGCCGAACGATCGCTTCTCGGCACACCTCCACGCCCGCGCCCGCGCGCAAGACGCCGGCAGCGGCGGCGACGCGGTGGGCGTCGTCGACGCCTGGGCGCAGCTTTCCGGGGAGCCGCGCGGCAGCGCCAACGACGTCTTCCGGCTGCGCGCCGGGCAGTTCTTCCTCCCCACCTCGCGCGAGAACCAGACGGCGGTCTGGGCCTCACCGTTCACCTACACGCTCTCCGCCATCAACAGCTGGATCGGCGAAGAAGTGCGGCCCATCGGGCTGCTCGCCGAGTACGAGGTCTTCGGCGACGAGAATTCCGGCCGGGCCGGCGCCAGCGTCTTCGGCGGCAACGACGCCTCGGGAGCGCTCCTTGCCTGGCGCGGCTGGGCGATGGGCGACCGGCTCTCCACCTTCGGCGAGACGCTGCCGCTGCCCGCACTGCCGTCGCTCGCGGAGGGGGGCCTCTTCGCCGGCCAGGACCACGCCGGCACGACGCCCATCGGCTCCGACCTCGACGGCCGTCCCGGTTGGGCGGGCTACCTTCGCTACCAGCGCACCGCCCTGGCGCTGGTGCAGGTCACCCACGTCGACACCCGCGGCGACCGCGAGCTCCACAGGATAGGTCCCCGGGGAACGGGCGAGTACGCCTGGGACACGCGCTTCGACCAGCTCGGCTTCCAGGTGAGCCCGCACGCCTATGGGAAGTTTGCCGACTGGACGATCGCCGGCGAGCACTTGCGGGGCACCACGGCGATGGGCGTGCCCTCGCCGGCCGCCGACGTCGACTTCGACGCCACCTACCTTCTGGTGTCGTGGGACTATCGCGGCCGGCTGAGCGCGACGGCGCGCTGGGACGACTTCGCCACCCGCGATCGCGACCACCAGCCGACCGGCGAGCGCAGCGACGAGGACGGCCGCGCCTGGACCGCGGCGCTGCTGTGGAGCGTGAACCAGGCGCTCAGGCTGGGTGTCGAGTACGTCGATCTCCGGGTCAGCCGGCCGGCGCTCGCCGGCCCCGGCTCGCGGCAGGACGGCGGCCGCAGCGTCTCCCTCGGCCTGCGTTACGGCTACGGCTGGTGATCAGGGCGCGCGGGTGCGCCGGGCCCCCTCGACGCTAGGCACCAGCCTTGCTGTACGGGCCTGCGGAGGAGGATTCGCGATGGCCACTATCAGCAAGCTCTCGCGGCGGCTGCGCAAGAAGGGGCTTTCGCCGCGCATTCAGTACCTGCTGCTCACCACTGGTGCCGCGTTCCTCGCCGAGCGGCTCGCCCGCACCGCCATCACGCAGGGTTGGCGCGTCGCTCTCCGCGAAGAACCGCCGCGCAATCCCGAGCGTCTCGACGTGAGCTGGAGCTCCGCGCTCGGCTGGACGGCGGTCACCGGCGTCGCGATTGCGCTCGCCGGCCTCGCCGCGCGCCGCGGCGCCACCGTGAGCTGGAAGCGCTACGTCGGTCGACGCGTCCCCGCCTGAGCCCGCACCGGTTCACAGTCGGGGTGGTGTTCCACGAACCCCGCCGCTTCGAGCTGGATGGTGATGTGGTCGATGCCGAAGCGGTCGTGCAGCGTCCGCCGCAGCTCGTCGAGGAGCGCATCGCGCTCCTTCCCGTCGCCCGCCACCACGTGCGCCGACAGGCACTCGAAGCCGCTGGCGATCGACCAGACGTGGAGGTCGTGCACGCCGGCGACGCAGCCGACGCCGAGCATGGCGTCACGCACGGCGTCGACGTCGATGTGCCCCGGCGCCGCTTCCATGAGCACCGCCAGCGCTTCCTTGAGCAGCCCCCACGCCGACCAGACGACGAGCACCGCGATGAGCAGCGACGCCAATGGGTCCGCCCACTGCCAGCCGAAGGCCCAGATCAGCACGCCGGCGGCGATCGCCTGCACGCTGCCCAGCGCGTCGCTCGCCACGTGCAGCCAGGCGCCGCGCAGGTTGAGGCTCTCGCCGCGGCTGCCGTGCAGCAGCGCGAGCGCCACCAGGTTGACGACGAGACCGCCGGCCGCCACAGCGGTCATCCCGGGCGCGTCCACCGCCGCCGGCGCGCGCAGACGCGCCACCGCCTCGACGGCGATGAGGATGGCGATCGCCACCAGCGCCGCACCGTTGACCAGCGCGGCGAGGATCTCGGCGCGGTAGTAGCCGTAGGTCGACAGCGGCCCGGGCCGGCGGCGGTCGACGACCCAGAGCGCGAACAGCGACAGCGCGAGCGCCGCCGCGTCGGACAGCATGTGCCCGGCGTCGGCGAGCAGCGCCAGCGAATGGGTGAGCAGCCCGCCGACCACCTCGGCGCCCATGTAGAGCGCGACGAGGACGAGCGTCAGGGCGAGGCGGCGCCGGCTCGTCCGGCGCGCATCTCCGCCGTGGCGATGACCGTGTGCGTGGTGGTGGTCGTGCGCGGCCGCGGGTCTCACGGACTGTCGATTCTATGGATGGAGTTTGCGGATGAGCTGTTACCGTTCTCGCGTGAGCG
>DATNCU010000522.1:0-4027 GCA_035607145.1 Thermoanaerobaculia bacterium | reverse complement strand
CGGCGCGGCGCTGCGCATGCGCGACTTCGACATGTTCGCCATCGCCGACCGCCCCGTCGACGAGGAGCTGGCGCGGGGTGTCGGCGAGGCGCTCGATTCCGCCGAGCTGCGGTTCCTGCCCAAGTACATCTATGCCCGTCGGCGCACGCACAGCGCGCGCGAGCCGGTGGTCGCCGGCTGGGGTGCGCTCTGGGACGCGCATGGCCTCGAGGTCGATCTCTCGATCTTTCACGACGACGCCGCATTCGACCTCAATGGGCTGATGAACGTCGATCGCATCCTCATCCCGCTGCCGGCCGACAAGACGCTGAACGAGGTCGCGGCGGCGATCCTGACCACCGGATCGGCCGAGGCGGCGATCGTCGCAGGGCTGGTCGCGGACCCCTGCGGCGGCTACGCCAGCTGGGTGCATCGCTCGCCGGCCATCGTGGCGTGGAATGCGATTCACGCCGCGCCGATCGAATGCTCGATTCGCATCGTGCGCGCCTGTGCGAGCAAGATGCACCGCTCCCATCTCCACGCCGAGCTTGCCGATCCGCTGCGCGCGGCGATCCTCTGGGGACACGAGCGCGGGTGGCCCTTCGCCCGCGTGCGTAGCTTCGTCAAGCTGCTCCACGACGATCGCGCCGCCGTGGAGCTCGAGATGATGCATGCGCTCGGCACGTTCAGATACTGGCTGCCGGAGATCGGCGAGGTGATCGAGCGGCTCGGCCACGGCGGTCTCGCCGCGCTCTTCACGCAGGCCGACCGCGAAGGTCGCCGCGACGAGAGCCACCACGCGGCCTTCAAGGAGGCCGGGGAGCAGGGCGGCGACGAAGCCAGCGCGCTGCGGCTCGAGGCGCTGCTCTTCCTGATGTCCGCGAAACGGCGCGATGCCGTCCTCGCCGAGGTCAAGATCGCCGAGCCCACCTTCGCCGCGCTGGTACGCAAGCAACTGGTGGTACGAAAGCAACTGCCGCAAGTCGAGCGCCGCGCAGCCACCTCGCCGGGCGCCGCGATGAGACCCCACACCCCATCGCAGTCTTCCGCGCGGCACGCGGAAGCGGCCACGGCCTGAGCCGCACACCGCGATGGAGAACTGGACCGCCGCCAGGCGGGTGCTCTTCCTAACCGTCTTCATCGATCTGATGGGGTACGGCCTGGTCGTCCCCGTCCTCGCCTTCTGCGCCAAGCAGTACGGCGCCAGCGGCGCCACGCTCGGCCTCATCCTCGGCAGCTTCTCGCTGATGCAGTTCTTCTTCTCGCCGGTGTGGGGACGGCTCTCGGACCGCGTCGGCCGCCGGCCGGTGCTCATCGGCAGTCTCTGCGGCACCGCGCTCGGGTTCCTGACCTTCGCGTTCGCCGCGAGCGTGGCGGCGCTCTTCGCGGCGCGCATCATCACCGGCATCACCACCGCGAGCATCCCCGCGGCGCAGGCGTACATCAGCGATACGACCGACGAGAAGAGCCGCGCCAAGGGGATGGCGCTGATCAGCCTCGCCTTCGGCCTCGGTCTCGTCCTCGGGCCGCCGATCGGCGGCTTGCTGTCGAGCTTCGGCAGCGAGCTCGGGATCTCGCCGAACCTGCTGCCGGGCGCCGCGGCCGCGATGCTGTCGACGACCGCGCTCCTCATGGCCGTCTTCCTGCTTCCGGAATCGCTAAAACGGGAGGCCCGCCAGACCGGGCGCCGCTGGCTGCCGATCGACCCCGAGACGTGGGCGATCTTCTTCCGCAGCCGCGAGCTCCGTCTCGGCGGCGGAGCGCTCGCGGTCGTCATGTGCACGCTCGCCTCGCTGGCGCCGATCCTCGTGCTGGTCGGCAGGGACCGCTACAGCCTGACCGCCCGCGAGGTCGGCTACCTCCTCGGTCTCATCGGCGTCATCGTGGTCGTCCTGCAGCTCACCGCCGTGCATCGCCTCGCGTCTCGGCTCGGCGACGTCGGCGCGGCGATGATCGGCGCCGGCACGCTGGCGCTCGGGCTCCTGATCGTTCCCACCACCACGGCGCGTGGAGCGCTCGTCGTCGCGGCCTGCCTCATGGGCGTGGGGCAGGGGCTGTGCAATCCGACGCTGAGCTCGTACATCAGCAAGGTCGCGCCGGCCTCGCACCGGGGCGGCATCCTCGGCGTCGCGACGTCGCTCAACGCGCTCGCCCGCGTGATGGGCCCGCCGCTGGCCGGCCTGGCATACGACGCCTTCCGCACCCCGGGCGCGCTGCTGTCCCAGGCGGCGATCGTGGGCGTGGCGATGCTGCTGGCGATGCGGTTGATCGTCTCGCCGCGGCGCAGCACCGCCGTCCTCGCGCCGGCTGATCCAGCCTGATGGCGCGCCCCGACCGCTTGACTCAGGAGAATTAGGCTCATGGAGAAGCAGCGGGACCTGGCGGACGAGGCGCGGGAGCTCCACCAGGGGTGGCTCGCGGCCTGCGGAGGCGAGCGACCGTCGGTGGAGCAGACGAAGGCCATCATCGCGGACGTCGACGCGCGGGCCGCGAAGCTCGGTGCGAAGCTGGCGGACGGAACGATCGCCGTGGCGGCCCACAACGAGGGGCGCTTCGTGATGACGATGGCCTTGCGGCGCCTGATCGACGGCGGCGCCGAGGAGCCCGCGGCACGGCGCATCGCGCGCGCCATGCTCGACCTCTACGTCGACTGCCCGCCGCTTCCCGACTCCAAGTACCGCTTCACCTTCGACTGGGTCTCCGCGCAAGCCGCGGCGTGGGCCGCGGAGCTGGCGCACCTCGCGGGGCAGCCCGGCGTGAGCGCGCTGGAGGTCGGCTGCTACGAGGGACGGTCGACGTGCTGGTGGCTCGACCACGTGCTCACCCACCCGACGAGCCGGCTCACCTGCGTCGACGGCTTCGCCGTGCCGATGGCGAGCGTCCTGCTGCGCCACTTCGAGCCCATCTTCGACGCCAACGTCGCCGCCACCGGCGCCGCCAACCGCGTCAGCAAGCTCGTCGGCCCTTCGCAGGTGGTGCTGCGCACGCTGCCGGCAAGCAGCTTCGACTTCGCCTACGTCGACGCCTCGCACAAGGTGGGCGACGTGCTGCAGGACGCGGTGCTCACCTGGGGTCTGCTGAAGCCGGGCGGGATCGCCATCTTCGACGACTACGGTCTGGTCGATGACGTGGCGCCGGGCCTCCAGGCGCGAGCGCCGGCACGGGCGCTCGACGCGTTCGTGCCGCTGCTGGGCGAGACCGCCGAGGTGCTGCGGCGCGACTGGCAGCTCGTCTTGCGCAAGGCGTGAGACGCCGCACCATCGCTCGGCGGCTACAATCCGCGCGACCTTCAACGACCACGGAGGTGGGATGGCCGCCAAGCACGTCTACTCCTTCGGCGACGGAGCCGCCGACGGCGCCAACGCGGACAAGCTGCTGCTCGGCGGCAAGGGCGCGGGCCTCGCGGAGATGAGCCGGCTCGGCGTGCCGGTGCCGCCGGGCTTCACCATCACCACCGAGGTCTGCACCTGGTTCCAGGCCCACGACGGCAGCTACCCGCCGGGGCTCGCCGACGAGGTGGCCGAGCACCTGCGGCTCCTCGAGTCGCGCATGGGCCGCCGCTTCGGGAACGCCGACGACCCGCTGCTCGTCTCGGTGCGCTCGGGCGCCGCCATCTCGATGCCGGGGATGATGGACACCATCCTCAACCTCGGTCTCAACCGCGACGGCGTGCGCGGTCTCGAAGCGAAGGGCGCCGACCCGCGCTGGGTGCGCGACTGCTACCGCCGGCTGCTGCAGATGTACGGCGACGTCGTGCTCGAGGTCGGCAAGGAGCGCTTCGAGGCGCACTTGACCGCGGCGCGCCAGAAGCAGGGCGCGACGACCGACGCCGAGCTCACCGCCGAGAGCCTCGACGGCGTCATCGCCGCCTACGAGGCGCTGCTCGAGAGCGAAGGCAGGCCCTTCCCGCAGGACCCGCGCGACCAGCTGTGGGGCGCCGTCGGCGCCGTCTTCGGCAGCTGGGACAACCGCCGCGCGCGCGAGTACCGGCGGCTGCACGACATCTCGGAGAGCCTCGGCACGGCGGTCAACGTGCAGGCGATGGTGT
>DATNCU010000518.1:0-2233 GCA_035607145.1 Thermoanaerobaculia bacterium | reverse complement strand
GGCATCGGCGAGGTCGGCGTCGCGGTGGCGATCGTCACCGCCACGGTGGTGCTCCTCGCGGTGGCCTGGCGGCGCCGCGGAGTCGACCTGTTGCCGGCGGCTGCGGCCCTGCCCTTCGCCTGGGCCGCGTGGGCGCTCGCCTACGACGCCGGTTCCGACGAGGCCGCGGCGCTGGTCAACGCCTACCTGCTGCTGCTCGGCGTCGTACTGCTCGTGCAGGGGATGCGTGAGGACCGGCTGCGCCGCGCCAACCTCGGCACCGCGATCGTCGGACTGCTGATCCTGCTGCGCTTCTTCGACACCGACTGGGGCTTCCTCGTGCGCGGCTCGGCCTTCCTAGCCGTGGGTCTCGCCTTCCTGGCCGTCAACTCGGTGCTGCTGCGCCGGCGGAGCGAGGCGTGAGCGGCGCGCGGCTCCGGCTCGCGGTGCTGGTGGTCGTCGGCCTGCTGCAGCTCACCGTGCCAGCCCACATGATCGTCGCGCGCGAGCGCACGCTGCGTGAGGGCACGGCCTGGCGCTTCCGCACGGCGCCGGTCGACCCGGCGGATGCCTTCCGCGGCAACTACCTGGCGCTGCGCTTCGACGCCGAGAGGGCGGCGGTGCCGGCGGGTCTCGCGGTCGAGCGCGACGACCGCGTCGTCGTGCCGCTGCTGCGCGACGCCGAAGGCTTCGCGCAGCTCGGGCCCGTCAGCCGCGAACCGCCGGCGACCGACGACTGGCTGCGTTTGCGTGTCGGGTGGGTGGAAAAGGACGAAGCCGGCAGGTCGGTGGCCCACATCGAGATCCCGTTCGAGCGCTTCTACCTCGACGAAGGGCTGGCGCCGCGCGCCGAAGCGAAGTTCAGCGCGTTGGGCCGGCTGGGCGAGCCCAGACCGCTTCCCGCCTGGGCGCTGGTGCGCGTGCGCGAGGGCGACGCCGTGCTCGAGGACGTGCTCATCAACGGCCGCTCCGTGCGCGGCGACGGCTGACGGACGACCGCCGACCGGGTCCGATCGCAGGCTCCAGCGATCTGGCACGCAGATCGCAGAACCGGCCACAGACACCAAGCGGACGTCCCCGCGACCCGGGCGGCCGTTGCCAGGAAGGAGCCAATCATGGGTTTGTTTTCACAGAGAAACGACGACGACGCCGAGCGTGAGGCGGTGCGGCGCCATCGCGAAGCCCAACAGCGGCTCGCCGACGCCCGCCGTCATCAGGAACGGCACTTGACCACCTCCTCCAGCCCGTCGAAGACGCAGCTGGCGAGCTACCCTGAGGGCAGTTGGCGCAAGGAGTTCGACCTCTACGTGGTGAAGAGGGGGGACACCCTCTCCGGCATCTCGCGGCAGGTCTACGCCGACGCCAACCAATGGCACCGGATCCAGCAGGCCAACCCGATCGTGCTCAAGAACCCGGACCTCATCCACGCCGGGTTGGTGTTGCGCATCCCCAAGGGCGAGGGCACGCCCCTCGCCTAGAGAGGAAGTCCGAAAACCGGCGCTCCCGTCACGCTGCAGGGAGCGCCGTCGGACTCAGGCCGCGAGCGTCCCCGGCCTCGCGCCCTCGTGACGACCTTGACGCAGCGGGTCGAGCAGCTCGCCGCCAGGCCCTGACGACTCGGCCAGCAGCTCGCGCGGCGGCTGGCGCAGCTCCCACACCACGCCGAGCGCCGCCAGCAGACGCAGCACGTAGTAGCTGACGTCGACCTCCCACCAGAAGAACCCCTGGCGCGCCGACGCCTTCCAATAATGATGGTTGTTGTGCCAGCCCTCGCCGAGGGTGAGGAGGGCGAGCACCCAGCTGTTGCGGCTGTCGTCCTTGGTGCGGAAGCGGCGGCGCCCGAACATGTGCGTCAGGCTGTTGATGCAGAAGGTGGCGTGCCAGGTGAGGACGGTGCTGAAGAAGAAGCCCCAGAAGAGCCATGGCGCGCCGCCGATGGCGAAGAGCGCGATGGCGAGCAGCACGCCGGGCAGCGCGTGCCAGCGGTCGAGCCACACCAGCTCGCGGTAGCGGGCGAGGTCGCCGACGCGGTCGAGCCGCGTCTCGTTGTTGGCGGCGTCGAGGATCCAGCCGACGTGGGCGTGCAGGAAGCCCTGCAGGCCCGGCGAGTGGAGGTCGCCGTAGCGATCGCTGTAGCGGTGGTGGTGGCGGTGGTGCGCCGCCCACCACAGCGCGCCGCGCTGCAGCGACAGCGCGCCGAGCACCGCCAGCACGAACTGGAAGGCGCGGCTGGTCTTGTAAGTGCGGTGCGAGA
>DATNCU010000513.1:0-7425 GCA_035607145.1 Thermoanaerobaculia bacterium | reverse complement strand
GTTTGCAAGCCGTTGAGGAAGACCTTGTAGGTCTGCCCCTCCACCCGGATCTCGAAGTCGTTCCACTGGCCGGCCGGTTTCGCGGACTGCCGCATGAACGCCTGACCGGGCTCGCCGTAGATCGCGCCCGTCGTGTGCTCGGGGGCGCCGTCGGGCGTGCCGAATTCGTCGATCTGCGCCTCGAAACCGAAGTGGACGCCCACGTACGCCGTGTTGTCGTACCCCTTGCTGTTGGGGTTCGGGAAGCGGACGAAGACGCCCGAGTTGCCGTTGTCCGTCCAGCAGCGCCACTGCAGCCGCAGCACGTAGTCGGCGGGCATCGGCTCGGTGTACCAGAGGAGGCCCAGGTCGTTGCCGGTCGTGTACTCCAGAGTGCCGTCGACGACCAGGAAGCGGCCAGGATTGCTCTTGTCGGGCGCCTGGTTGCTGATCTTCGACATGCTCCACTTGCTCATGTCGAAGCCGTTGAAGAGCGAGGTGAAACCCGCCTCGGGTGCGAAGGGAGTGGGCGGCGGCACGAGCGTGTCGCCCAGGCGCCGCGCCAGCGCGACCCCGGTGAGCATCGGGTTGGGCGAGCCGATGGTGGGGAAGAGCGCCGGCCCGACGACGTAGGTATTCGGCGAGAAGTGAAGGCGCGCGTCAGGGCTCGTCACCGCGAGGTTCGAGTCGGTGCCCATCGCCAGCGTCCCGCACTCATGGTGGGTGGTCCCGAGGCCGTCGCGCCGCTTGGCGAACGACGCCACCGAGCTCGGCGACTGGTTGGCCGCCACTGCCTTGTACGCACCGTCGACCAGCACCTCGTAGGGCTGGCCGTTGGCGAACACCAGCGCTGCCTCGTCCGCCGTCTTGTCCATGGCGTCCCACAGCGCGGTGTCCTTGGCGGACGGGCCGATCTTGACGAAGGCGCGCGGCAGCCCGAACTCGTCGCCACCGGTGAGCGTGATGCCGCTCGCGGGGTTCTGCGATTCCATCTCGCCGATGCCGCGCAGGGTGATCACCACCTGCTCGTCGTTGGCGGTCAGGAAGGGCGTGAAGAAATCCAGGCTCGGCACTTTCTTGAACAGCTCGGGCTCGGTGTCGGTGGTCGGACGGTCGAGGCCCGCGGCGGTGATTTGGATGTGGTGGAAGCCCAAGCTGTTGTCGGCGTGCTTGTGGCGCCCCTTGAGGAAGAGAGCCGACGCCTGCAACTCGTTGGGCAGCCCGGCGGGCAGCGAGGCGCGCGGGATGCGGATGGTGAGGTTCGAGCGCAGGTGCGCCATCAGGTTCTTGCCGATGAGCGCCGCATTCTTGAGGTCGGGGAACGAGATCATCGCCAAGCGCGCGCTCTCGATGGTGCCGAGGGCGACGATGACACTGCCGCCGGCGGGAACGTTGACCGGCCCGAGGTTGGTGTCGATCGAGACGACGCGCCAGTTGTCGCCTTCCTGGCTGGTGATCAGCCGCTTGACGTGACAGGTCGGCACGATCATCAGCCGCTTCTTGACATCGTCGCCTAGGGACTCGGCCTGCGCCGCGCGGCTCGCCTCGGCCATGATCGGCACGCTGCTGAACTTGTTGAACGGGAAGAAACCGGAGCGCGGCTCGCCGGCCTGCACCGCCAGCGGCGCTTCCAGCTTGTACATGTCCATCTCGGGAATGGGTGGCGGATTCACCAGGTGCAAGGGGAGCTCCGCCAGCGGCACCGCCTCGGCGATCTTGCCGCTGTTGACTCCCTTGAAGAGCATCTTGCGCAGCGCCTCGTGAAGCTTCCCCTGGATGAAGTCGTTGGTCTGCGAGGTGCCGATCTGGTCGCTGGCCTGCCGGAAGTAGCCGTTCGGCTTGCGCAGGTCGGTCGTCACCGCCGCCGGCCACTTGGTCGTCTCCGCCTCGAGCAGCTCAGGGGACCAGCCGCCGAAGAACAGCGAGCGGCCGCCGATGCAGTAGGCGAGGCCGGGAAAGCCGCGCGCGACGTCCGTCTGCCACGGCAGGCCCCAGACCTCGTTTTGCGGCCCGGGATCGTTCACCGACGGCCCCGGCGGTCCGAGACCCAGCATCGGCAGGTTCTGCACGTGCTCGGGAAGCAGGAACGGCCCGGCTTCGAGCACCAGGATGCGGTGGCTGTGGGTCTTGTCGTTGTAGAGGAGGTGCTGCGCCACCGTGCCGCCGAAGCTGCCGCCGCCGACGATGACGATGTCGAAGGGGCGGGCGTCGCTGCGGATGCCCGTGTCGGCGCTCTTCGCCGCTTCGTCGAGCCCGTTGCAGATGTACCGGCCCAGCACGTCGCGGGTGAAATCGGTCGTCTGAGAGGTGCTCGTAGTCATGATTACCTCGGTCTTCGCCGGTTCAGGCCTCTTTCTGACATCGGCGCCGTTGTGGCGAACCGGCGGGTGCGCGACACGGGTCCGCTGTAGTAGACGGACGCGAATTCCTCAGTTCCCCGCGCGCGGTTGGTCCTTGGGCGCCGTTGTAGACTGCCGTCACACAGGAAATCCGTGCATGCACGTAGGCGTGAGGAGACTCGCCCCGTGAGGAGAACGCTCGCTTCGTGCCTCGTCGCCTTGGGGGTCGCGGTTGCTTGGCCCGCGCTCGCCGCGGCGCAGGACACGCCCGAACCGCTCAACGCCGGTCCGCCGGCGGCGGGTGACAACGCGCCGGCGCCGGGCGCCGCTCCCGACGTGGGGCTCACCAAGCCGGCGGTGATCCCGCAAATCGTCGAGGCCAAGTCGAACGACGACGACCCCAACCGCATCGGCCTCGGCCACGCCGTCGACGTCAGTTTGAAGGACCTGCCGGCGTTCCTCGAGAGCACCGGCATGCGCTGCGAGCAACTGACGCTGTTCATCAACGACGTGCCCATCGAAGGGCTGACGCCGGACTCCTGCGACCTCGCCCGCGGCCGCACCCGCTTCACCCTGGTGCGCGACGAGGAGTCGGCGGCCGCCTGGCGGCTGCTCTTCACCGAGCCGTGGGACTTCACCAGCAAGGTGTCGGTCAGCGTCGGGCCGCGCGGGCGGCTCTCGTGGCCGTCGTCGGTCGAGGGGCTGGAGCTGGTGATCCTGCCCAAGATCCTGGTGATTGCCTACTTCGCGGGGCTGGGGGTGTCGCTGCTGCTGGGCATCTGGCTGGCGCGGCACACGGCGCTGCTGCGCGACCGCGGCGAGGGCGTCGCCGAGGGCATGAAGGCGCCCTACAGCCTGGCCCGCTTCCAGCTCGCCTTCTGGCTCTACCTCGTCATCGCCGCCTACGTCTTCATCTGGATGATCACCGGCGAGCTCGACACCATCACCGGCTCGGTGCTGGCGCTGCTCGGCATCGGCTCGGGCACGGCGCTGGGCGCGGCGCTCATCGACCAGGGCAAGGACGAGGCGAAGGACGCCAAGGTCGCGGCGACGGCGGAGACGGCGGCCACCGGGGCGGCCGCCGAGCCCGCGCCCGCGCCGGCGGCCGCTGCCGCGCCCACCGCGCCGAAGCACCAGAAGAGCCCGGTGACGCGCGGCTTCCTCAAGGACGTGCTCTCCGACGAGCGCGGCATCAGCATTCATCGCTTCCAGCTCTTCATCTGGACGCTGGTGCTTGGCGTCATCTTCTGCACCGTCGTCTTCGGCAACCTGGAGATGCCGCAGTTCTCCAGCACGATGCTCGGCCTGATGGGGATCAGCTCGGGCACCTACCTGGGGCTCAAGATGCCGGAAGGGAACACGGGCCGGAGGGAGTGACCGTACGGCGAGGGCCCGCAGCGCGCGCCGGTGAGCGAGTCAGGGATTGCAGGGATCGGTGGCGTAGCCGATCGCCGCCGGATAGTCGTTCTGCGCCAGCACCACCTGCACGAGGATCGGGCCGCGGTTGATCGGGTCGCCGGCGGCGCCGATGCGCCGTAGCGCCTCCTCGAGCTCGCGCTCGTCGCGCACCACGAGGCCGCTCATCGGCGTCGCCACCGAGCCGAACACTTCGGCGAGGCGCGAGTAGCTCCAGCGGTGGAGGATGTTGTAGAACGCCGGCGGCTCTTGGCCGGCGTAGAAGCAGGGGTGCACGAGCATCTGCTCGATGCCGTAGAAGCCCTCGTTGTCGAGCACGAATAACACGGTGTCGTGCCGCAGGCGGGTGTGCGTCGACATCTCCTGGCAGGTTTCCTGGAAGGAGCCGTCGCCGACGAAGACCAGCGGCCGCTTGCCCGGGCGCGCCGACTTGACGCCGGTGACGGCGCCCACCGAGTAGCCGATGGCGAGCCAGGAGTTCTGGGCGAAGAAGCTCTGCCGCTCGACCATGCGCAGGTTCTGCGAGCCGAGGAGGGCGAAGGCGGCGTCGGAGACGACGACGTAGGGGTTGGTGGCGCCGACGCCGGTGCCTTCGTCGGCGGCGGCGAGGAAGGTGTTGACGCGTTGGAAGAGGCGGTCGTAGGTGAGGCGGGGCGACACGGCGGCCGCCGGCGCGGCAGCAGCGGCGGCCGGTGCCACCCCACGCTTCGCCCGCGCGCCGCCTGACGGCGCTTTCGCAGCCGGCAGCGCCAGCGAGGCGAGGAACGCCTCGCGGCTCTTCGGCACGTCGATGCCCTCGCCGGCGCCGATGGCGTAGTAGTCCACTGCGGCGGTCTTCCTCGCGGGCGCGCCTGCCGCGGCGCGCAGCGTCGCCTTCCCTGCCGGCTTGGGCGGTTTCTTGGTCAGCGTCTTATGCAGCTCGCGCACGAAGTCCGGCAGTTGCACGTTGGGGAAGAAGCTCGAGCCGACGGTGACGCCCTCGTGCGCGGCGACGATCCAGTCCTCGCCCAAGTCGACCTCGCCGCCGAGATTCTTCGACGTGCTCCAGCTGCCGAGGCCGACGCGCAGGTCGGCCACTTCCTGGAACATCCGGCGCACCTCGGGCAGGCTCGCCTTGCCGTTGTAGACGCCGTGAAAGAGCGGGTGGTTCTCGGAGAGGATCGACTTGGCGCCGATGGTGGTGCAGAAGGGGATGCCGGTCGCGTCGACGAGCCGCTGGAAGTCGTCGGCGAGGCGCAGCCGATCGATCTCCTCGCCGCCCCAGAAGATCGGGTGCTGGCTCGCCTTGAACTTCTTCGCCGCGGCGGCCACCGCTTTGCCCAGCACCGTGGAGTTGGAGCTGCGCCGCGTCGCCGCGATGTCGCCCACCGGCGCCGCGCACGCACCCTTGAAGACGTTCTCGGTGATCTCGAGGTAGACGGGCTTGCCTTCGCTCAGGCACGCCGCGAGCGCGCCGTCGATCTGCCGCGGCGCGAGCGCTGAATTCGAGATCGTCTGCGCGTCGACCGTGACCTGCCGGTAGACCTCGAGGTTGCTCTCGAAGCGCGGGCTCATGTGCGAGGTGAGGAGGCCGATCGAGCGCAGGTTGAGCCACTGCTCGTAGGTGGGCGAGCCCACCATTGCCACCAGTGGCACTTGCTCGACGTAGGCGCCGCCGATGGTGTTGAGCAGGCTGAAGGCGCCGACGCCGTAGGTGACGGCGGCGGCGCCGATGCCGTGGATGCGCGCGTAGCCGTCGGCGGCGTAGCCGGCGCCGAGCTCGGTGGGCGTGCCCACCCACTCGAGCTGCGTGCGGCCGGCGTGGCGTTCTTCGGCGAGCACCTCGAGGAACGGACCGAGGTGGTTGCCCGGGACGCCGTAGAGGTAGCGGATGCCGAGCTGGTCGAAGCGGTGGATGAGGTAGCGGGAGACGTTCACTCGTCGATCTCCAGCGCCGCGCGCACTGCCGACTCGAGCGCCCCCTCGATCCACGCGTGCTTGAGCGAAGTGTGCTCGCCGGCGAAGTGCACCGGCGCTTCCGCGGTGGGGATCTCGAGGTGGAACTGGGTGAGCTGCCACGGCGTGAACACCGCCGCCTCGCCGAAGACGTAAGGGTTGCGCAGCCAGCTCTGCGTGGCGCCGCTCTTGTAGAAGGGCAGGATGCGCTCGCCGTGGATGGCGACGAGGCCGCGCAGCGAGAAGGCGTAGCGCTCGTCGTCGTCCATCGAGTCCCAGCGCGCCGCGTCGTCGGCCCACACGTAGCTCGCCAGCACGACGCCGCCGGGGCTGCCGGGCACCGGGTGCGACGGGTAGTAGATGAAGCGGTTGGGGTTGTCGGTCACCGAGCCGCCGCCGAAGAAGTGATCGGCCTCGCGCCGCGGCTGGCGGGTGGCGCGGTAGGCGTCGTAGAGCTTGCCCAAGCGGGCGGGGATCTGCGTCTCGTCGACGCTGGGGTGGGCGCCGAGCGAGGCGCCGCCCGCCATCGCGGTCGCCGGGTCGGCTTGCTGGCGGTCGTAGAGACCGGGCTCGACGGCGTCGAGCTCACGCTTCCAGTCGTCCTCGGTCCACTCCCACCAGCGGCGGCTGAACTCGAGCAGCACCTTGGTGGCCGAGTCGTAATGCAGCTCGATGATGGCGCGCCGCTTCTTGTACGACATCAGCGGCTCGACGACGACGTGGCGGAGGCTCGAGAACGGGATGGTGACGATGGCGCGCTCGCCGCTGAAGGTGCGCACCGTCTTGTCGTCGCCCTCGTCGACGGTCTCGATCCACACCGGCGGCCCGTCGGCGGTGGCGTGGCGGCAGCGCGAGGTGTCGCGGTCGGGGTGCCAGTACTCGAGGCGGATCATGCGCTGGCCCATCACCAGCTCGGCGTCGCCGGAGGCGAGCACGCGGTCGCGCAGGGCGTCGGTGATGCGATCGCTGCCGCCGACCACCTCCCAGTACGTCGCCTGCGGGTTGATGTCGCTGCGCCCGAGGAAGCTGTGGAAGAACGACAGCGGCAGCCGCGAGGTGAGGTTCTCGATGGTGCCGCAAGCCTCGATGGTCGAGTCGTCGAGGCCGGCGACGGCGGAGAGGAAGCCCCACATCGAGTAGGCGTCGAAGTCGTAGATGACGCGCGCCCAGCCCTCGATCCACTCCGGCACCGGCTTGCGCACGCGCTTGCCGGTCGCGGGGTCGACGAAGGAGTAGTAGTCGCGGACGGTCTCGAGCGCCGCGTTGATCAGGTCGTTGGCGGTGCGCTGGCGGGTGGGCTCGGGCACCTCGAAGCCGGCGTTGATGGCGGAGGGAGCGGCGTTGTACTGCACGCGGCGCACTTGCAGGCCGTTGGTGCGCACCCAGGTGCGGAAGAGCTTCTCGGGGGGCTTGAAGTCGGGCTGGTCGGGTCCGTTGCGCCACTCGCCGCGGCCGTCGAACGGCTTGTAGACGACCGGCGGCACCGGGCCCGAGGTGTCGCCGCTGCCGGGTTTGACGTCGACGTTGTAGAAGAGCCGCCGCTTCAGGCCGAGGTCGTCGACGAGCGCGAGCACCATGGGGTGGAAGTTGGGCAGCCGCATGGCGCCCGCCTCGGCGTACTGCGCGGGATCCTGGAAGTTGCGGAAGGTCTTGATGCGGCCGCCGACGCGGCTGGCGTTGGCCTCGACGACTCGACCATCGAGGCTTGCGGCACCATCGAGAACCTCACCTCGCGGCTGCCGCTGTCGTTCTTCCA
>DATNCU010000497.1:0-2480 GCA_035607145.1 Thermoanaerobaculia bacterium | reverse complement strand
GTCGCTGCGCGGCGACTTCGAGGTCCTCGCCACCCTCGAGCGCGACCGCCTCACCGGTGAGCCCGTGCTCCACCTCGCCGACGCGCGTCCCGTCGTCGTAACCGCGAGCGTTCCCTGATGCCATCGCGCGGCATCCTCACCGTCGCCCGCATCAAGGCGGTCCGTTGGATAGCCCTGGGCGTCGCCGCCGCGCTTGCGGCCATCATCGTGCTGCTGTGGTTCCTGGGCCGCAACGGCAAGCCGGAGCTCACGACGTCGGCAGGCGAGAACCCCCGCAACGCGCAGCAGGTGGGCAAGGGCTTCGACCACACCATCACCCACGAGGGGAAACCGCTGCTGCGCATCCGCGGCAAGCGTGACCGCTACGACAAGCAGGGGGACCTCCACGTCGAGGAAGTCCTCATCACGGCGTTCCAGGAGGACGGCAGCCGCTACGAGGTCGCCGCCGACGTCGCGTCGTACAACCTGCAGCAGAAGCAGGCGGTGCTCGAAGGGCACGTGAGCCTCGCCGGCCCCCAGGGTTTCGCGCTGCGCACCAAGAAGCTCACCTTGAAGCAGGGCGGCCGCTGGCTCCACAGCGATAGCCAGGTCAACTTCCAGTGGGGCCTCGACCCGCCCATCGCCGGCCGCGCGCAGGGGTTGGCGGCGCAGATCAACCGCGGCGAGTTCGTGCTCTCCGGCGGCGTCGGCATCCGCTCCATGCGGGGCGGGGAGGGGGAGCCGTTCTCGATGGCCGCCGACGTCATCGTCTTTCAGCGCCCCCTCCACCAGCTGCGCGCCGACGGCAAGGTGCTGCTCAAGCACGGCACCTCGAACCTGCAGGCCGACCGCCTCGCCGTCCACCTCTCGCCGCAGGAGAACCGCCTGCAGTTCGTGCGCGCCCGCTGGAAGATGCGCGGGGTGTTCCACGACGTCGACGCCCAGGGCCGCGCCGGCTTCCTCATCGCCGAGGGGGACAGCCTGGCGGTGCTCTTCGACGAGGCGGGCAAGGTGCCGACGCGCATCGACCTCGAGGGCGACGGCAAGCAGGCGAGCCACCTCCGGCGCGGCGTCGACGGCGGCTCCACCTTCGACCTGCTCGCCGCGCAGACGCAGGGCGATCTCGCCGGCGGCCGCCTCATCGCCGCGCACTCCGACGGCGGCGTCACTCTGACGGAAGAGCCGGGACAGGGTCAGGGAGCGACGCGCAAGCTCACCGCGCGCCACGCCGACGCCGAGTTCGCCTCCGACGGCACGCTTGCGCAGGTCGAGGTGCGCGGCGACGTGCGCGTCGACGACGTCGCCCGCGGCCAGCTCGCCGCCGCCCGCGCCGTCGTCACCCCCGACCGCACCGACGCCTACGGCGCCGCCGGAACGCCGGTACGGCTGGAGAGCCCGCGCGGCCAGCTGCGGGCGCCGCAGATCACCTACACGCGCGCCGAGGGCGTGGCCCACGCCACCGGCGGCGTCGAGGCGACGATGCAGCCCGGCAAGGGCAACCCGATGGAACAGACGCCGCTGGGCGAGAGCGGGCAACCGGTGAACGTGCAGGCGGAGGAAGGGTTCTGGCGCGACCAGCCGCAGTCGTTCTCGTTCAAGGGCAAGGTGCGCGCCTGGTCCGGCGATCGCGTCCTGCGCGCCGACCAGCTGCGCGGCGAGAACGACACGCAGCAGCTCGCCGCCTCGGGTTCCGTGCAGACGGTGTGGTTCATGCCGCCGCCGAAGACCGACTCCGCTCCGGCCGGCGGCGCATCCGCGGCGCCGCGACAGGTGCGCGTCGACGCCGGGTCGCTGCTCTACTCCGAGCGCGAGCACCGCCTCGTCTATGCCGGCGACGTGAACGTCGTCGACGGCCTTCGCACCTTGCACAGCAAGGAGCTCACGGTCGAGCTCACCGCCAAGGGGCAGGCGCGGCGGATGATCGCCACCGGCAGCGTAAAGCTCGAGGCGCCGGCCGAGGGCCGTACGATCACCGCCGAGCGCGCCGATTACGATGTGGAGGCCCGCCGCGTGGTGTTCCGGGGCTCGCCGGTCACCTTGAACGACAAGAAGGGGGGGACCCTCAGCGGCAAGCAGGCGGTCTACTCGATGGAGACCGCCAAGGTGCGCGTCACCGCCGAGGAGGAGGAGGGGCCGGCCAAGTGAGGGGCGAGTTCGTAAGGGAGGGGACGTGAAGCTTTCGACGGCCAGCCTGCGCAAGGCCTACCGCGGCCGCTACGTCGTCAACGACGTCTCGATCGAGGTGTCGACGGGCGAGATCGTCGGCCTGCTCGGCCCCAACGGCGCCGGCAAGACGACCACCTTCTACATGGTGGTGGGACTGACGCCGCCCGACGAGGGCAAGGTGGCGCTGGGCGACCTCGACATCACCGACATGCCGATGTTCCTGCGCGCCCAGCGCGGCATCAGCTACCTGCCGCAGGAGCCGTCGGTGTTCCGCCGCATGTCGGTGGAGGACAACCTGCGCGCCATCCTCGAGACGCTCGACCTCACCCACGCCG
>DATNCU010000478.1:0-3651 GCA_035607145.1 Thermoanaerobaculia bacterium | reverse complement strand
ATGCGCCGACTCCTCGGAAACCACTGCGGCTGTGGCCCGGCATCGTCCTCGCGATCCTCCTCCTGCTGCTGAAGCTCGTCCTTCCGGTGGTGGCGCCGGACCGGCTGGAGATCGGCGTGTTCGGCGGGCTCCTCGCCTCGGTGGCAATCCTGCTGTGGTGGCTGCTGGCGAGCCGCGCGCCCTGGCGCGAGCGCCTGGGCGCTGTCGCGCTGATGGTCGTCGCGGTCGCGGTCACCTGGCGGCTCGTCCACGAGTCGATCTCGGGCGGCGCGATGGGCTTCTTGTTCCCCGTCCTCGCGTTGCCGACTCTGGGGGTCGCTTTCATCGCCGCTCTGGTAGCCGGCCGACGGCTCGCCGATGGACCGCGGCGGCTGGCGATGGCGGCCGGCATCCTAGTCGGCTGCGGGATGTGGTTGCTGATCCGTACCGGCGGATTCAGCGGCAACTTCGACCATGACTTCCACTGGCGGTGGACGCCGACTCCCGAGGAACGGCTGCTGGCGCAGGAGGGCGAATGGCCGGCCGCGGTTGCAGCCGCACCGTCACAGCCGGCAGCGGCCGCGGCCCCGGTCACCGTGGCACCCCAACCGGGCCCCGCAGCCGATGGCGCGAGCGCGGCGTCGGCGGCGCCGGCGCCTAGCGCAGCAACCGAGGCTGTCGCAGGGCCCGCGGCGCAAGTCGCCGGGACGGAAGGCACTCACCCAGCACCCGCAGCTCAGACGGCCGGCACGGAGGGCGTCCACCCGGCGCCCGCAGCGGAAGTCATGGCGGAGGTCGAGACACCGGGCGAGTGGCCCGGCTTCCGCGGCCCGCGGCGTGACGGTGCGGTGCGCGGCGTGCGCATCGCCACCGATTGGTCGGTGTCACCGCCGGTAGAGCTGTGGCGCCGGCCGGTCGGGCCAGGCTGGTCTTCCTTCGCCGTCCACGGCGGCCGCTTCTACACCCAGGAGCAGCGCGGCGACGACGAGATCGTCGCCTGCTACGACCTCGCCACCGGCGAGCCGCTGTGGAAGCACCGCGACGCCGCCCGCTTCTGGGAGTCCAACGCCGGCGCCGGTCCGCGCGGCACGCCGACGCTCCACGACGGCCGTGTCTACAGCCTCGGCGCCACCGGCATCCTCAACGCCCTGAACGCCGCCGACGGCGCCGTCGTCTGGTCGCGCAACGCGGCCGCCGACACCCGCACGGAGATCCCCGGCTGGGGCTTCGCCAGCTCGCCGGTAGTCTTCGGCGACCTCGTCGTCGTCGCCACCGCCGGCAGGCTCGCCGCCTACGAGCTCGCCACCGGCAAGCCGCGCTGGTTCGGCCCCGACGGCGGCGACGGCTACAGCTCGCCTCACCGCGCCACCGTCGGCGGCGTGACGCAGATCCTGCTCGAGAGCGCGGTAGGCACCATCAGCGTCGCACCGGCAGACGGCGCGGTGCTGTGGAAGCACGACTGGCCGGTGGGCACCCGCATCGTGCAACCGGCGCTCACCGCCGACGGCGACGTCCTCACCACCTCCGGCGGAGGCATGCGCCGCGTCGCCGTCGCTCGCGGCGCCGGTGGCTGGAAGGTCGAAGATCGATGGAGCTCGGACGGGCTCAAGCCCTACTTCAACGACTTCGTCGTCCACCGGGGCCACGCCTACGGCTTCGATGGCCGCATCCTCTCCGCGGTCGACCTCGCCGACGGCAAACGCAAGTGGAAGGGCGGCCGCTACGGCAACGGTCAGCTGATCCTGCTCCCCGACCAGGACCTCCTGCTCGTGCTCTCCGAGCAGGGCGAGCTCGCGCTGGTGAAGGCTACGCCGGACCAGTTCACCGAGCTCGCCAAGTTCCCGGCCATCCAGGGCAAGACTTGGAATCACCCCGTGCTCGCAGGCGACGTGCTGCTGGTGCGCAACGGCGAGGAGATGGCGGCGTTCCGGCTGGCGGCGCCGGCGCAAGCGTCGGCGGCGCGTTAGCCCGCGTGCGGGCGACCAGGCGCGAGACCCGCATCAACGCGGGCAGGTCGGCGCCGGGTCCTCGCTCGGCAGGTAGTCCGCCCATTCCTGGGCCGAGAGGTCCCGCGTCAGACGCGAGCAGGCGAGCGCCGACAACCGCGAGGCGTCGAGCGTCCACACCCGCACCGTCCGTTCGGCGGTGATCGCCGCCACGAAGCGGCCCGTCGCGCTGAGCGCGACCACGGTCGACGCCAGCTGGAGCGGGTCGCGGTCGGCTGCCGCGATCGGCAGCCGGGCGACCAGGCGGTCGCCGACGGCGGTGAGCACTCGGATCTCTTCGCCGTTCCCCACGGCCGACCATCGTCGGTCGGCGCTGGTGGCGAGGTCCTGGCGCCAGAGGCGCAGGATCTCGTCGGTCCGCTCCGGCCGCTGTTGCCCGCTCTTCATGTCCCACAGCACGAACGTGCTCCGTCGGCCCCCGTCGATCGTCTCGCCGTCGTCGACGCCGAGATACCACCGACCGCCGACGACGAAGAACGCGGTCGGACGGCTGTTGTCGCGCTCGGCCGTCGCATAGTCGAAGCGCAGCACCGACGCCCCCGACTTCAGGTTCCACACCGCGACTTGGTGACGGCCCGGCGACACCGGCGTCGGCGCCGAGGCGCCCAGCGCGCTGGCCACCGCGAGGTGCGCTCCGTCTGGACTCAGCAGGATCCGCTCGATGTCGCCCTCGTAGCGGAACGGACCGATCGCCTGCGGGCCCTTCACCACCACCGAGCCGCCGCGCCCCGAGCCCCGCGCGTCGTCGGTGGCCAGCACCAGCTCGCCGGTGGGGGTGAGCAGGAAGGCGTCCGCGAGGTGGTCGGCGCGGCGCCGCGGCAGCTCGCGGCCGCTTCCCACGTCCCACGCCCGAAG
This sequence comes from Thermoanaerobaculia bacterium, assembly GCA_035607145.1. Taxonomy (GTDB): domain Bacteria; phylum Acidobacteriota; class Thermoanaerobaculia; order Multivoradales; family JAIOJS01; genus DASYQD01. Next base: position 811 of record DATNCU010000478.1, on the reverse strand, counting down.
GGCCAGCGCGCGCGGATCGCCCGCGCGGTGCACGGTGACGACGGATCGCTCGTCGCCGTCGAAGGCGACGGCCTCGACCTTGCCCTCGAGCGCGAGCAGCAGCTGCTCATCAGCGCTCGACACCCGCCAGACAACGGCATCGACCTCACCCGCCATCGCCATCAGGTCGTCCCGCGGGCTGAACGCCGCCGCCACCAGCCTGCCGCGCGCCCGGGGCCCTTTCGCGGACAAGTTGATGGACTTGGCGCGAACCGCCAGCCGGCTGGGGCCGTTTGCAGGGCTGAAGTGCACGCGCGTCGCGCGGCCGCTGGTCAGAGAGTGCAGCAGCAAACTGTGCTCCTCGTCAATGACGGCGAGGTGCGTGGCGCCGCGGCTCAAGGCGAGACCGCGGATAGTCGGGGGGGCAGGGACCGTCGCCAACGCTGGCGATCCCCCCACCTCCCACGCCTCGACGCTGCGGCGGCCGAATTCCACCGGCTCTTCGCCGGCGAAGGATGTCGCCTCCGTGCCCGCCGCAGCGACGTACCTGCCATCGGGGCTGAAAGCGACCGCCTCGCCACGGTAAAGCCCCAGCCGGGAACCCGCTCGCACGCGAGCCTCGCCTTCACCTTTCGGCAGCTCCCACAGCGCGATGGCAGCACCCGCGGTCGCCAGGTAGCGGCCGTCGGGGCTGAACGCCAGCCCCTGCGAGCCCGGTACCGTTACGTCCTCCGGGATCCCCTCGATCGCGTGGCCGCTCGCCACATGCCACAGCCGCAGCGGCAGCGGCTCGCCCCTCTGCGTCGCCGTTGCCACCGCCAGGTACTCACCG
>DATNCU010000470.1:0-11359 GCA_035607145.1 Thermoanaerobaculia bacterium | reverse complement strand
GACGACCGCGGGCTCAGACGCGGCGCCAGAGCAGGCTCACGGCGTCGACCTCGACCTCGCGCGGCGCGAGGCGCACCTCTTCCAGCGTCTCGCCCTCCGGCCGCGCGGCGACGTCGGCGGCTGCAACATCGGCGGCCATCTGGCGCTCGAGCTCGGCGAGCTCGGCTTGCGCCGTGGCGAGGCGCTGCCTGGCGGTGTCGACGTCCTGCTTCTCTTGCATAGCGCGGCCGGCGCCGCGCGCGGCAGTGGTCGCCCGTCCCAGCGTGCCGAGGGTCAGCTTCTTGCGGCCGAACAGAGCGGAGAGCACGGTGGCGCCGACCGAGATCGCCGTGCTCATCTGCTGGCCGTGCAGTTGCCCTTCCTGCGTGGCGACTACCTGCTGCGCCTTGGCTACCTTCGTCTGCGCCGACTCTGCCCGCTTCGCCCAGCGCGCGCGCACGGCGTCGAGCTGGGCCGCGCGCATCCCGCGCGCCTGTTCGCCGAGGCGGATGCGCAGCTCGCGCTCGCCTTCGCCGGGGCGCGACAGCTCGCCGAGCGAGGGACTGCGCCAGAGCGTGAGGGCGCGGTCGTTCTTGAGGTGGCGCTTGAAAGTGGACTCCCAAGCCCGCCAAGCGCCGGCGCGCGATGCCGCATCAGGTGGCGCCGCCGGTACGGCGCCGTCGGGCGCCCTGCGCAACAGCTCGCCGAGCGGACGGCCGAGCGGTTGCGCGGCGAGCCAATCGATCTCCTCGCCCTCAGTGGGGATCGTGGCGACGACGGCTACCTCCTCCGCGTGCTCGATGCCTTTGCGCGCGTCGCGATAGCGGGCGCGACCCTTACCGAGCAGCGCCGCGCGGTACTCGCCCGCGCCGCCGGGCTCCCAGAGCTGCACGACGGTGGCAGGCAACGACAGGCTGGCGCTGGTGATACCCCCAGCGACGGCGCTCGCAGGAGCCGTTGCGCCCCCAGCTGTCGCCCCCGCCGTGCTCGCGGCCGCGGCTGCGCCGTCACCGCCAGCAGTGGTCGCAGCTGCTATTCCCCCACTCGCGCCATCCTCCGCGGATCCCTCGGCCGACAACCGTCGCACCTCCTGCCGCGTCAGCGGCCCGCGCAGGTACGACAGCGTCCACCGCGTCTCGAACACCACCGGCGCTCCGGCGTGCACGTCGTGGAGCAAAAACAGCCGGTTGCGCAGCCGCGACAGCGTCGCGTCGAGCTCCTGCCGCGACGGCCCCGCTCCACCCGATGCGCCTTCGAGCCCGTCGAGCAACCGCTGCTTGTCGCGGTCGGCCTGAAGGCGGCCGAGGAACCAAGTGCCGATGTTGGTGAGCCCCTTGTAGTCGAGGTCGACGGGGTTCTGCGTCGCCAGCACGACGCCGAGACCGAAGGCGCGCGCCTGCTTGAGCAGCGTCAGCAGCGGCCGCTTCGACGGCGGCTCGGCCACCGGCGGCAGGTAGCCGAACACCTCGTCCATGTAGAGCACGGCGCGCAGACTGCTGGTGCCCGGCCGCGTGCGCACCCAGGCCAGCGTCTGGTCGAGCAGCAAGGTCACGAAGAACATGCGCTCGCGCTCGGAGAGGTGGCCGATCGAGCAGATGGCGATGCGCGGCTTGCCCTCCGCCGTGTACAGCATGCGGTCTACGTCGAGCGGCTCGCCCTGCAGCCAGCTCGCGAAGCCGGGCGAGGCGAGCAGGTTGTTGAGCGCCATCGCCAGCTCGAAGCGGTCCTTCTCGGGATAGAAGCTGTCGAGCTCCATCACGCCGACCTTGGCGATCGGCGGCCGCTGCACCTGGGCCACGAGGTTGGGCAGGTCGAGCGCGGCGCCGGCGCTCCAGGCGCGCTCGAGCAGCGTCGAGAGCAGGATGTGCTCGCGGCTGCGCACCGGGTCGGCCTCGATGCCGAGCAGGCCGAGCAGGCCGGCGGCGGTAGTGGTCACCCGCTCGCGCAGCATCTCGGCGTCCTCGCGCAGGGCGGCCGGCGGCGCCGCGAGCGAGGCGAGCACCGCCAGCGGCCGGCCGGCCGTGCTCCCCGGCGTGTAGATCGTCACCTCGGCGGCGTCGCGGAGGCGGCGGATGCGGTCCGGCCCCTCGCCCCACGAGGCGAGGCCGTCGCGCCACTTCTTCGCTTCGCTCGCGGCAAGGTCCTCGCGCGACATCCCCTTGCGTTGCGCCGCCTCTTCCTCCACCCAGGGCAGGAAGTCCGCCGGCGCGAGGTCGGGGAAGGTGAGCAAGAGGTTGCCGAGGTCGCCCTTCGGGTCGATGACCAGCGCCGGCACGCCGTCGATGGCCGCTTCCTCGAGCAGGCCGATGCAGAGGCCGGTCTTGCCGCTGCCCGTCATCCCTACGCACAGCGCATGGGTGAGGAGGTCGCGCGAGTCGTAGAGCAACGCGCCGGGGCGCGGCACGTCGCCGTCGAGGTCCCAGGGGCGGCCGAGGTAGAAGAGGCCCAGCTTCTCGTAGTCGGCGGGCTGGAGGGTGTCTGCCATGCGGGTGAGTCTAGCCGCGGTGGCGAATGCCGAGCAGCCGTTCGCGTGCGAGTCCCGACGCACGGCCCGCCCATCGAGCCGCGCACCGCCGACGGTAGGATCCGCCGCGGAGCCCGCTTGCAGCCCGCACCCCAGGCCGCCGCCATTCGACCCTCGCGCGCCGCGGCCTTCTTCCTCGCCGCGAGCCTGATCTCGGGACTGGTCCACATGGCGCTGACGCCGCCGTTCCAGGCGCCGGACGAGGCGGCACACTTCTTCCGCGCCTGGCGAGTGAGCGAGGGACATCTCGACTTGCGGCCCGGGCGCGGCCGCAACTTCGTCGAAGTGCCGGCGGGGCTCGTGCGCGCCGGCGCCGCGCTCTACGGTGCGCAACCGTTCCGCGCCGAGCGGCCGATCGCGTTCGCGGAGCTGCGCGCGGCGACACGCGTTCCACTGGGCGCGCAGCGCGAGCGCGTCTACGTGCCCAACACGCTGCAGTACACCTTCGTGCCGTATGTGCCGCAGGCCGCCGGCATAGCAGTCGCGCGCCTCGCTGGCGCCTCTGCCCTCGGGCTGCTCTACGCGGCGCGGCTCGGCAACCTCGTCGTTGCCAGCCTGCTGATCTGGCTCGCGGTGCGGAAGCTGCCCGCGTACCGCTGGCTCACGGCGGCGTTGGCGCTCACGCCGATGGCGGAGGCGCTGCGCGCCTCGGCGTCAGCCGATGCGATGGCACTCGCCACGGCTTGTCTGCTGGTGGCGTTGGCGGCCGATGCCGCTTGGGGCGACGAAGCGCCGCCGCACCGCCGCACTCTCCTCGCGCTACTCGGAGTCGCGGCCCTGCTGTGCACTACCAAGGCAGCGTACACCCCACTCGCGCTGCTAGTGCTGCTCGTCCCGCGCGAGCGCTGGGCGGGGCGTCGGTGGCGGTGGCTCGCCGCCGAGGCGCTGGTGGTGACGGCGGCCACGGCTTGGGCGCTCGCCACCGCCCGCGCCGTGCCGGCGCTGCGCGTCGACGCGGCCGTCGACCCGCCGGGGCAAGTGGCGCACGCGATCGCCAATCCGCTCGCCTTCGCGGGCATCGTCGCGCGCGACTACTTCGTGCACGCGCCGCGCTATGCGGCGCAGCTCGTCGGCAAGTTGGGCTGGCTCGACGTGCCACTGCCCCGGGCGTTCCTCGTCGTCTCACTGCTCGTGCTTCTCGCCCTCGTCCTCCACGACGGCTCGCGCACGATCGAGCTGCGGCCTTGGCATCGCCTGCTCATCGGCGCGACGGCCGCTGCGTGCCTCGTGCTGGTGAGCGCCTCGCAGTACGCGCTGTGGACGGCGCTCGGCGCATCCACCGTCGAGGGCGTGCAGGGGCGCCACCTCCTCCCGATCGCGGTCGGTGGAATCTGGGCCCTCCACACCCGCCGTTGGGCGCTCGATCGGGAGCGGCTGGCGGCGACGATCGCGATCGGCTGGAGCGCCCTCGCGCTGATCGTCGCGGCGCGGGCGCTCGCCACGCACTACTTCGTGTAGAAGTAGCGCCGTCGCTCACCGCTACCAAGCTCGCGGGTCGAGATCGTACGGCAGCGGCGTGAGGTTGACGGGGCCGTCGTTGCCCAGCATCATGAGGTCCTCGAGCCGGACGCCGAAGCCCGCCTCGGAATCGTAGAGCCCGGGCTCGAGGGTGAAGACGTCGCCGACGCCGAGGATTCCCTCCGCTCCCGCGTGGCGGCGGAAGCTCGGGTACTCGTGCAGGTCGAAACCAACGCCGTGCCCGAGCCCATGGACGTAGCCGCGCGTCGTGCCGGGCTGCGAGATCGGCGTCGGCCAGCCCGCCTCGGCGAACCGCGCGCACGCCGCTTCCTGCAGCGCCCAGCCGCGCTCGCACGGCAGCGCCGCCGCATGCGCCGCGGCAAGCACCTCGCGCACCTGCGCGTGCGCGGCGGCGAGCGCCGGCGGCGGCGCCCCGACGCAGAAGGTGCGCGTGCAGTCGGCGAACAACGAGCCCTTCGGATAGAGGTCCACCACGATCGACTCGCCGGCGCGCAGCACGCGCTCGTCGGCGCCGCTGGTGTGCGGCACGCCGGCGTCGGCGCCGGCGGCGACGATGTTTCCCTCCGGTTGCTCGAGGCCGTGCAGGGCGAATGCCGCCGCCACCACCGTCCGCAGCACGCCGACACGCAGCCGCTCTTCCTGCAACCACAGCTCGCCGTCGCGCACCGTCGCCGCCGCCAGAACCGGGGCAAGCGCACGCATCGCCTCGCAGGTAGCCGTCGCGACCCGCCGGATCTCAGCCACCTCGGCGTCGATCTTCCCCTTGCGCACGTCGAGCAGCAGGTGATGCCCGGGGACGAACGTCCACTCCGACTCGCCGAGCCGCGCGCAGACCGCCTGCACCAGCCCGGCGCCGGCGTGGCCGGCGAGCGCCAGCCGCATCCCCGGCGCCACGCCGGAGAGCAGCAGAGCCCGCTCCAGCACGTTGGCGAGCAGCACCTCCTCGGGCTCCCCCTGCCGCGCCCAGCGCGCCACGTCGAGCACTTCGGGCGTGAGCAGCCGCAGCCCGGTTCTCGCCGCTTCGTCGCGCTCCATCGGCGAGAGGTAGCCGAAGCACGCCTCCCCGCGCCGCGGCGCGATGAGGAACGAGTTATGAACGTGCACCGGCCCCACGAACGGCGCCAAGTCGGGATCGCGCGCCGTCGACGCGATCACCAGCAGCGCGGTGCAACCCGCGGCGGCGAGGCCGCGGTCGAGCTCGCCGGCGCGGGCGGCGAGGGGTGTGGCGGTTCCGGCGCTGGCCGCGGCAGCGCTGCCCATCTCGCGAGTCTATCGCCCGCGTTCACTCGTTCGCGGCGCGGCATCCCTCCGGGAGCGACCGATCGCCGCGTCGTTGACAAACGCGGCTCGAGAAGTCGCAATCGAACACCGGATCGGCGTCGTCGACCAAGTCAAGGGCGGCACACCCGGTGCGCTCCGGATCGAGGCATTGGATCGCCTTCAGGCCTTTGCGCGCCGAGTAGATGTAGTAACCCCGCGACACCGTCAGATAGTCGCCGGTGGTGAGCTTGTCGCTGAGCCAATGATCGAAGCTCTGGGCCCGCATTCTGAAGGTCGCCCGCGCGGGATCGCTGGTCACGCAAAGGCTGGTGGTCAGGTCGTCCGAATCGGCCAGCTGGCGAAGGCGGCGAATAAGGCGCTCGGCTTCGTCGAGCTTCGACCCGGCCGCGCCTCTCGTCGGCTTATCCACCTGCGCCACGACGTAGTCGCGCAAGGGCGCCAGCTCCTGGTAGCTCAACGCCTCGACCAGCGCGGCCTCGGAGTCGTCGAGCAGCTGCGTCGCGCCTTCGCCCGCCGGCTCCTCACCCAGCGCGGCTCGCCGCCGGACGAAGTCGTCTTCGATCCGCGCCAGCCGGGGAACCAAGGAGGCCGCGATGGCCGCGGCCTCCTGTCGCAGCGACGGCGAGTAGAACCTGGCTTCGAGCTGCGGCGCTCCGGCCGCGACGACGCTCACCTTGCGACGGACCTCACGATGGTACCGGCAGCCCATATGGACTATCTGATCGTCGCCACCCTTCACGCGAACCACGCCCGGCGAGCTGTTGTGGAGACGGACCTGGATGGGAGGGCTGCCTCGTCCCTCCACCCACACCCTCCACGTCGTCGAGCCACCCGGGTCCTGCAAAGCGCTCTCGTCGAAAAGTGAACACACCCGCGTCCCACCACCCCGATCCACGCACTTTGGGGCTAAAGCCGCGCCGGCCTCGCCAAGACTCACACTCGAGCTCGCTTGCACGCCATCTGCGTCAGGGTGCGTCGGGTCACCGACTTCGCCCTCAGTGAATGGGCGATATAGGTCGAGAGGCGGGTGTGGTAGGTCGCTGTACGGTACCTCGCGATTTCCATCACGCCCACCACCGGGACGCCGTCGGCAGTCCCATTGAGGGCCAAATAACGCCGAGCAATCCAAGTGGTTGTAAGAACATGCGTCCACCCGGTTCACCCGACAGAAACATTCTTCGTCGCAATAGCTCACGGTGCGCTCTATCCGTTGTTCCGTCACCGCCGACGCCCACCGCCGCACCTTCTTGAGCCCGACATACTCCCGCATCAATGGCTCACTGACCATCGGCCGGGGATGAGCAAGCTCGTCCCGATGACAGTATTCCCCCGGCGCCTTGTGCACGACTACGTATCCAGCGGCCTTGGCATCCGCGAAACCGGCGAACCAAGTCGGCACCATCTGCCAGCGGTAGACGGCACCGTCGCTCGGTTCAGAGTCCCGACAAAGGATCCTTGACGCGCCGGAACACTCTCCGCCGTCGGCGTCGGCGACTACATAATGGATCTCCTTCTCGCCGTTCCAGACGATCTTGGTCACGTTCCAATTGCTGCCTCCTCTCGGAATTGGATTGAACGCTTCCGGGATGACCTCCGCGAACGCGCCACCGAGCAATAAGTGAGCGTCGTTGACAGAACCAATGTCTTCGCTGGCCGGACACCCCTCGAATCCGTGATACGGCCAATCACCGTTCAGGCCGGTGGCACTGCAGCCGCCGTGTGCTCCTTGAAAAATGTAGACTTTGAGGATCTTTCGTCCCGCCTCGAACCACGGATCGCCGGCTCCTCGCTCATAACCCAATTGCAGCAACGCCTCCATCTTGAGGGCACCGAGCGAGTGCGCGTAGACGTACACCGATCGGTCGGCAACGCCGGCGAAGCCACTATTGATCTGGGCGGCGAGCTCCGCCACCTGCGTCAGTAGGTCGCTGGTGCCGTTGCCATCAGACGACTTGCCCGTTTCGTCGCGGATCGTCTTGCATTGCGGGCAATCCATGTGCGCAATCACGTAGTCGTACCATTGCTTCCAGCATTCGCTGTTGTCATGCAGGCCGTGCACAAACAGCCGATGGAGCGGCTCGACATCGAGGGCGACGCCGCGAACGGTGCACGTCTTTTCGTGGCGTTCCTCGCCCTCAACCAGGGGAGCTTCTGCAGGGCCCGTCGTGTACCAATTGCAATGGCGAACGATGTCCCCTTCGGTGTGGACCACGTCGTTGCACTCTGACGGGCACGAATGGTCCGGTGCGTAGGGACCGCTGCCAATAGGAGCGCCGAAGGCGCCCACCTCGGCGCTGGTGGCCAGCAGAGCGAACATCAGCGACACGTATCGCATGCGATCTCCCTGGAGCCGGCGCTCCGGCGTCTAGCGGTGATGAGCGATTAGACGGACGCGGCTGGCCGGTTTCCCCAAAGACGCCGGTGCAGCGATCGGCCGGCGCGGCGCTGTCGGCGTCACCGGTCGCGCCGCTAAGCCTTACTCCGCGCCCACCACTGACTCGGCGGCGCTTTCTTCGCGTCGCCGCAAGGCCGCGAAGTGCTCGCGAGTCGCCTCGACGTCGCGGCCGATCTGCGCCGACAGGTCCATGATGCTGGGGAAGATGCGCTCCTCGCGCAGCCGGCGATGGAAGCGCAGCGCCACCACCTGGCCGTAGACATCGCTCGCGAAGTCGAGGATGTGGCTCTCGACGACGCGGTGGAAGTTCTCGTAGACGGTGGGCCGGGTGCCGATGTTGGTGGCGGCGTCGAAGGTCGAGGGGAACCCCGGCAGTTGCACGCGCGTGGCATAGACGCCGTCGCGCGGCACCAGCGCCTCGTCGACGCGCAGGTTGATCGTCGGCCAGCCCAGCTTCTGCCCCATGCGGTCGCCGCGCAGCACCTCGCCCACCAGCTCGTAGGGGCGGCCGAGCATCGCTTCCGCGTCCTCGACGCGGCCGTCGAGCAGCGCTGCGCGGATACGGGTGCTCGACACGCGCTCTCCTTCCCAGCGCACCTCCTCGACGCCTTCGACCGTGAAACCGAGCTTCTCCCCGACCCGTCGCAGCAGCGCCACGTCGCCTTCGCGGCGGCGGCCGAAGCGGAAGCTCTCGCCGACGTAGACCTCACGCACCGCCAGCTCCTGGCCGAGGAACCGCCGCGCGAACTCCTCGGCCGATCTCGCCGCGAGCTCAGCGTCGAAGGCGAGGACCAGCAGGAAGTCGATGCCCGCCACCTCGACCAGCTTCTCCTTCTGCGCGCGCGAGGTGAGCCGCAGAGGCGCCTCTCGCGGGCGCAGGAAGGCGAGCGGATGGGGGTCGAAGGTGATCAGCGCCGACGGTGCGCCGAGCTCGCGCGCCCGCGCCACCACGCGATCGAGGATCGCGCGCTGGCCGCGGTGGATGCCGTCGTAGTTGCCGATCGTGACGACGGCGCCGCGCGGCAGGTCGCTGCTGTCCCAGGCTTCCGGGATGACCTGCATGCCGCGGGGGTGCGCCTACGGCGCGGCGGCGGTCTCGGCGAGGGACGAAGTGCTGGCGACGAACGCCTCGCGGCCGCTCTCGCCCTCGGCGTCGACGATGCGCCCCACCAGATCGTCGGCGAAGGCGTCGGTGATCTCTACGGTGGCGAAGGTGCCGGGCGAGGCCGTGCCGTCGTTGATCAGCAGCCGGCCGTCGACTTCCGGCGCCATGCCGTGATGACGCGCCTGCAGCAGGTGCTCGCTCTCCTCGCAGACTCCCTCGACGAGGGCGGTCATGCGGCGACCGACGAGCCGCTGCCGGCGCTCGAGCGCGATCTCCCGCTGCGTGGCGAGTAGCTTCTCCCAACGCCGGCGTGCAACGCGACGCGGGACGCGATTGGGCAGGTCGGCGCCCGGCGTGCCCTCCTCGGGGCTGTAGACGAAGGCGCCGAGGTGGTCGAAACGCACCGCCTCGATGAAATTCAGCAGGTGCTCGAAGTGCTCCTCGGTCTCGCCGGGGAAACCGGTGATGAACGTGGTGCGCAGGAAGACGTCGGGGGCGAGCTCGCGCGCCTCGTCGAGCAGCCGCCGGTAGCGCTCGGCGCTGCCGCCGCGGCGCATCGCAGTGAGCACCTCCGGGTGGCTGTGCTGGAGCGGGATGTCGAGGTACGAGCAGAAGCGCGGCTCCTGCCCCATCAGCCGCAGCAGCTCGCGATCGAGCGTCGTCGGGTAGGCGTAGAGGAAGCGGATCCACGGAATGCTGGTACGCGCGAGCAGCGCCTCGACCAGGCGCAGCAGCCCATGCCGCCGCTCCGCCTTGCTCTCCCACCCGTCGAGGTCCTCGCCGAAGCGGGTGGTGTCCTGGGCGATGAGGCAAAGCTCCTGAATGCCGGCGGCCTCGAGCTCCTGCGCCTCGATCACCAGACTGTCGATGGTGCGGCTGCGGAAGCGCCCCCGCCAGACCGGGATGGCGCAGAACGTACACGGGTTGTTGCAACCCTCGGCGACCTTGAGGTAGGCGTAGCCGCGCGTGGTGAGCAGCCGCGGCGCCGTGTGGTCGAACACCAGGTGCGACGGCGCCGGCAGCGGCGGCCCGCCGCCGAGCTGCACCACTTGGTCGACCTGGCGAAGCTGGTCGAGGCTCACGAAGCCATCGATCTCGGGGATCTCGCGCTGCAGCTCGTCGCCGTAGCGGTTGACCATGCAGCCGGCGACCAGCAGGCGCTTGCCCTCGCCCTCTGCCTTCCTCGCCGCCACCTCGAGGATGGCGTCGATCGACTCCTTCCGCGCCTCTTCGACGAAGCCGCAGGTGTTGACGATCACGGTGTCGGCACCGTCGACGTCGGCGGCCAGCTCGTACCCCTTGGCGCGCAGCTCGCCGAGCATGATCTCGCTGTCGACGCGGTTCTTCGCGCAACCCAGAGAAATCATGCCGACGCGGCCTTTCGGCGTGGGAGCGGACCCGGACATGGGGGCGGAAGTGTAGCAGCGAGCGTCATCGGCCCGTCGTAGCGCGCGGTAGTAGTGCAACGGCGCACACGCTGATGGAACGTCACTTGCACTCGCGGCGCGTGGACGTCATGTCGTCGTCTGTTCCACCGGAGGGCCCCGGATGCCGATGCAAAATTTCTCATCCTCCGATCGCCGCCGCACCGACCGCCGCCCCCTCGAAGCCACCGGTCGCGCCAATTTCGCCGCCAATTTGAAGATCGTCAACGTCGGCCCGCGTGGGGTCGAGGTCGAGACCTCCGACCGCCTGATGATCGGTGCCGACTACGACCTGGAGATCACCAGCCGCGGCGAGGACGTGCAGGTGCGCGGCACCGTCGTCTGGAGCCGTCTCGACCGCACCGAGGAGACGGCCGCCGGCGACCTGCGCCCGGTCTACCGGTCCGGCATCGAGGCCGCCTCGCAGTCGATCCCCGGCCTCGAGCGCCTGCTCTCGCACTCGCCGTCCGTCATCGACGCCTGACGCCAGCCTCGCGCAGGCGAGCGCAGCCGAGGTGACGCGGGGAGCCGTCGCGTCACGCCGGCTGGCGTGACATGTACCAGTCGAGCAACCGCTCGGGCGCCGCGAGCTGCGTGGTGCCGAACTCGTTGTTGCCGTAAGCCGCCGACATCAGGTTGAGCGCGCGGTAGGCGACGTAGGAGAAGTTCTCGCGCACGGTGTCTTTCGTGCGGTCGGCGTACATCGCCTTGAGGGTCTGCAGCTGGCCGTCGAGGAGGTCCATCGGCGGCCGCGGCGGCTCGGGCCGCGCCGTGCGCACGACCGGTGGCCGCTCGCGGCGCCGCAGGCCCAGCGCTGCCGACTCCAAGCGCTCGAGCTCGGCCATCACCGGGTCGAGCGCGGCCGCGCGCGGGCGCGTCTCCTCGCGGCGGCGGCGCTCGATCACCGCCGGCACGCCCTCGCAGTTGGCGCGGTGGATGCGCTCGTCGGCGACCACCCAGCCGAGCTGCGTGAGGTTGAGGTGCGAGGAGACGTGCCGCGTCAGGTTTTCCACGAACGGCACCACCGCCCGCTGGTAGCCCTCCTCGACGCCGTTGAACATGTTGAGCACGTAGTAGACGCGAAACGACTCCAGCGTGTCGGAGAGCACGTGCAGGATCGGGTGGTCGCCGAGCGCTTCGCGGAGCTCGACGAGGAAGGCGTCGAGGTTGGG
>DATNCU010000463.1:0-5000 GCA_035607145.1 Thermoanaerobaculia bacterium | reverse complement strand
GTCCTGCCGCCGGCGCGCCGGACGGCGGTGGCCACCTGCCCGGCCGACGACGGTCGCGCCGGCTTCTACCTGCTGCGCTGGGATTGAGGCCGCAACGTCCGCCGCTCAGGCAACGACGTTGACGAGCCGCCCCGGCACGACCACCACCCGCCGCGGCGGCTTGCCGCCAAGTAGCTCGCGCACCTTCTCGTCGTCGAGCGCCGCCTGCTCCATCTCTTCCTTGCTGGCGTCGGGCGCCAGGTAGATGCGGCTGCGCAGCTTGCCGTTGACCTGGACGGGCACCTCGACGGTGTCCTTGCGCAGCGCTGCGGCGTCGACCTGCGGCCACGTCGAGCGGAAGACGCTGCCCTCGCCGCCGACGCGTCGCCACAGCTCCTCGCCGAGGTGCGGGGCGAGCGGCGCGATCGCCTGCGCGATGAGGCGCGCGGCGGCGGCGAGCGACGGGAAGTCGGCATCGCTCCACTCCGCCGGCTCGCCGACGCGGCGCGCGGCGTTGACCCACTCCATGAAGGCGGCGACGGCGGTGTTGAAGGCGAGGTCGCGCTCGCAGGCCTGCGTCGTGCGCTCGAGCGCGCGGTGGACGAGCCGCCACGCCTCGCGTGCGTCGGCACCCAGCGTCGCCGCGTCCACGGCAGCACCCGCGGTGCCCGCAAAGCGCGGGTCGGCGATGGCGCCGAGCATCGTCTCCCACAGCCGGTGCACGAAACGCCGCGCGCCCTCGATGCCCGCCTCGCTCCACAGGATCTCGGCGTCGGAAGGCGCGAAGAACAGCATCGCCAGCCGTGGCACGTCGACGCCGTCGCGCTCGAACAGCGCCGCCGGCGAGACCACGTTGCCCTTCGACTTCGACATCGTCTCGCCCAGCGCGTCGGCCACCATGCCCTGGTGCACGAGCCGCTTCGTCGGCTCCTCCACCGGCAGCCAGCCGGCGTCGAACAGCACCTTGGTGAAGAAGCGGAAGTAGAGCAAGTGGCCGGTCGCGTGCTCGTCGCCGCCGATGTAGAGGTCGATGGGCAGCCACTCCTTGGCGCGCTCGCGTGAGAACGGCTCGCGGTCGTTCTGCGCGTCGACATAGCGCAGCATGTACCAGGACGAGTCGACGAAGGTGTCCATGGTGTCGGGGTCGCGCTTCGCCGGTCCGCCGCACTGCGGGCACGTGGTGTTGATGAACTCCGCCACGTCCTCGAGCGGCGAGCGGCCGGTGGGGATGAAGCTCTCGACGTGCGCCGGCAGCTCGACGGGGAGCTGCTCCTCCGGCACCGGCACGATGCCGCACTTGGGGCAGTGGATCATCGGGATCGGGCAGCCCCAGTAGCGCTGGCGGCTGATCAGCCAGTCGCGCAGCCGGAACTGGACCTTGGCGCGGCCGATGCCGCGCTCGGCAAGCCACGCGATGACCATGCCGATGCCTTCCGGCGCCAGCGTGCCGTCGAACGGCGGCGAGTCCACCATCTCGCCGGGGCCCGACCACGCCTCGGTCATCGTGTCGGCATCGAGGCGCGGCGCCCGCTCTTCTCCATCAGACTGGGGGTCGCGCGGCTGCACCACCACCTTGAGCGGCAGCCCGTAGGCGCGCGCGAAGGCGAAGTCACGCTCGTCGTGCGCCGGCACGCCCATGATGGCGCCGGTACCGTAGCCGCCCAGCACGTAGTCGGCGACCCAGATCGGGATCGGGTCGTGGGTCACCGGGTTGACGGCGTAGGCGCCGGTGAAGACGCCGTCCTTCTCGCGCGAGAGGTCGGAACGCTCGATGTCGGTCTTCTTGCGCGCCGCGGTGACGTAAGCGTCGACCTCGGCGCGGTTGTCGGGCGTGACGACGCGCGCCACCATCGGGTGCTCGGGGGCGAGAGTCAGGAAGGTGGCGCCCCACAGCGTGTCGGGCCGCGTGGTGAACACCGTGACCCCCTCGCCGTGGCCGCTGGCGGTGGCCCAGCCGGGGACGTGGAAGGTCACCTCGGCGCCCTCGCTCCTGCCGATCCACGAGCGCTGCATCTTGACCGTGCTCTCCGGCCAGTCGGGCAGCTTGTCGAGGTCGTCGAGCAGCCGCTGCGCATACTCGGTGATGCGAAAGAACCACTGCTCGAGCTCGCGCTTCTCGACCGGCACGCCCGGGTGGCGCCAGCAGCAGCCGTCGACGACGTGCTCGTTGGCGAGCACCGTCTGGTCGACCGGGCACCAGTTGACCGCCGCCCGAGCCCGATAAGCCAGGCCGCGGCGGTGCAGCAGCAGGAACATCCACTGCGTGAACTTGTAGTAATCGGCGCGGCAGGTGACGACCTCGCGCTCCCAGTCGTACGACAGCCCCATCTTGCGCAGCGTGCCGCGCGAGGTCTCGATGTTCTTGTAGGTCCACTGCCCGGGGTGGACGCCGTGCTTGATCGCCGCGTTCTCCGCCGGCAGCCCGAAGGCGTCCCAGCCGAAGGGGTGCAGCACGTCGTGCCCGCGCATGCGCTCGAAGCGCGCCACCACGTCGCCGATCGTGTAAACGCGGAAGTGCCCGATGTGGATGTCGCCCGACGGGTAGGGCAGCATCTCGAGGACGTAGCGCTTGTCCCGCGGCGGCTCGGGCGTGTGGTCGAGCCCCTCGCGTTGCCAGAACTCCTGCCAGCGCGCCTCGTGCTCGTGGGGGCGGAAGGGCTCGACCTCGCGTCGCATAGGCGGGGGATTGTAGCGAAGGGCGGCGCGACGACGGCTCAGGCCGGCAAAGCCTTTGCACCCCGAGGGCGGTGGCCATGCCTGTCGAAGCGACTTTCCGCGAGACGCACGACGTCAGCACGCCGATCCGCGACCTCGGGCTCACCATCGAGGGGACGCCGCTCGCGCCGGTGGTCGACGAGTTCCTGGGCGAGGTCGGGCGGTTGGGGCTCGTGGTGCAGCCGCGGCCCTACCTCTCTACCGAGTGGGGTGTGCCGTTCGGCACGGTGGCCATCGGCATTCCGTTCTACCTCGCCAGCCCCGAGCTGACGGCGTTCCACGAGGAGCGCACCGCCTTCGTCGAGGGCACCGACCGCGCCGACCTGCTGCGCTACCTGCGCCACGAGATGGGGCACGTCGTCAATTACGCCTACCGCCTCTACGAACGGCCCGAGTGGGTCGAGCGCTTCGGCCCCATCGGCCGCCCCTATCGCGAGAAGTACCGCCCGAAGCCGTTCAGCCGCAAGTACGTCCGGCACCTCCCCGGCTGGTACGCGCAGAAGCACCCCGACGAAGATTGGGCGGAGACCTTCGCCGTCTGGATGACGCCGCGCCTCGACTGGCGGCGCGAGTACGCGGATTGGACCGGCGCGCTGGAGAAGCTCGAGCTCTGCGATCGGTTGATGAAGCAGCTGCGCGACGAGCAGCCAACGGTGACCGACGAGGACCTCGACGACGACGTCGGCACCGTCGACGCCACGGTGCACGACTTCTACGGCGAACTGCCGGAGGATGGTGGCGGCGAGCCGCTGCCGGGATTGGACGGTGCACTGCGAACGCTGTTCGAGGACAGCGACGATGGCGCCGCCGACCCACGGCCGGCAACGGCAATGATCGAGGGCCTAGCCCGCGCGCTACCCGCCGATGTCTACCGCTGGACCGGCCACTTCCCCGAGCACACCCGCGCCCTGCTGGCGCAGATGCGCCGCCGCGCCGAAGAGCTCCAGCTCGTCTATCCGAGCGCCCGCGAGCAACGCGTCGAGCGCGCGGCCGTAGTGCTGGTCACGGCGCTGGCGATGAGCCACGTGCAGACGGGCTCGTACCTGCCGTAGGAGAAGATTTCGCGGCGTCGCCGCGCTGCTCAGGCGACGGCCGAGCGCGCTTGCTTGCCGTCGCGACGGCGCCTGGGCTGGCGGGTCGGCGCGGGCTTCACGCCCTGCCGCTCGACCGCGAGCTGCACGATCTTGTCGAGCAGGGTTTCGTAGTCGTAGCCCGCGGCCGCGCCCGCCATCGCGAACTCTTCACCCTTCTCCAGGTAGCAGTTGGCGTTGACCTCGAGCACGTAAATCTCGCCGGCCTCGGTGAGCCGCAGGTCGACGCGCCCGTAGTCGCGGACCCGCAGTGCGCGGTAGGCCTGCACCGCCACCTTCTGCAGCCGTGCCCGCATCTCGTCGGGCAGGTCGGCGATGCGCGACTCGATGCCGTAACGCTTGCCGAGCGCCTCGTCGAACTTGACCGCGTTGTCCGCCACCGGCGGCATGTGGTCGGGAAGCCCCGAGAGGTCGAGCTCGATCGGCGGCAGCGCCTCCGGCTCCAGGTTGCCGAGCACGCCGACGTAGAGCTCCCGCCCCTCGATGTACTCCTCGGCGAGCGCCGCGTCCTTCTGTTCCTTGTGGATGCGCAGCACCTGCTCCATCAACGAGCGCGAGTCGCGCACCAGCGCGTCGGCGCCGGTGATGCCGATCGACGCGTCGCCGCACAGCGGTTTGACGAATAGCGGCATCCGCAGGTTGCCGCCGGTCTCGAAGTCGGCGTTCTCGGAGAAGACGGCGAAGTTGGGGTAGAGGATGCCGTCGAACGCGAGCATCTTCTTGGTCAGTCCCTTGTCCTGCACCAAGAAGAGCTCCGCAGCGCCGCTGCCGGTGAACGGCACACCGAGCAGCTCCAGCAGCGCCGCCACCCGCGCATCGCCGCGCTCGTCGTCGCCGAACATCTCGCAGAGGTTGAAGACGAGGTCGGGCCTCTGCTCGCGCAGGCCGTGGATCAGACGGTTGAGGTCGTCATGGACCTCGAGGACCTCCACCGAGTGGCGAGCGCGCAACGCATCGGCCACCTGATCGATCACGTCGTCCCGGCCGTCGGCGGGATCGACGTCGCTGAGCACGGTGAGCCTCATGACAGCGGCGCACAGCAAGGGTGCTGCCAGAAGCCGGTTTCGCCGCTGTTAGAGTTACGGTGTGCAGCTCGAGGCCGCAACCCTGCTCCTCTTCCTCGCCGGCTCCGGCGTCGCATCCACGACGGCCAGCGCCACGCCGCCGAGCTCCGCATGCGGGCTGCTCACCGGCGCCGACGTGACGGCGGCGCAG
>DATNCU010000462.1:0-2488 GCA_035607145.1 Thermoanaerobaculia bacterium | reverse complement strand
GACGACCGGAGAGCGCGCGTGCTGAGCCGGTCGCCCATCGCGGGTTGGTCCGCGCAGCCGCTGGGCGAAGAGGCGGGGGCCTCGCTGTGGATCGGCGAGCTGCAGCCGAACGAGCTCAAGTCGAGCTCGGGCCGCGTTCTCCGGCTGGCCATCGACGGGAACGACCTCGCGGACGACGCCGAGGAGCGGACGACGGCGCTGATCGCCGCGGCGCCCGAACCCCACCTCGCGTTGCCGCGGACCTGGCAGCCGCCCAGCGGTGACGGCCGGGCGACGCTCACTCTGCCGGCGCCGGGAGCGTGGCGCGTCGACGCGCTCCTGCCGGCGCCCGGCCGCCTCGCGCCGCCCGAGCTGCTCTGCCGGCTGCTGCTCGCCGAGCTGCTCGACGGCCTCGCCGCCGCGCATCGCCACGGTTGGTGGCACGGCCTGCTGATGCCGGGGAGCCTGTGGCTCGCCGGCGCGCCGCCGGAGCGTCTCATCGCCGACTGCCCGCGCGACCCGCGCGTCGTGGTGGTCGGCTGCGGCGTGCTGTCGCTGCTCGCGCCGCGCGCTCGTGCGGCTGCCATCGCCCGCGCGCCGCACGACCAGGCAGCGCCCGAGCTGCGCCGCGGCGGCGAGCCGGGTCCGGCTGCGGACGTGTGGGCCGCGGGCGCGA
Organism: Thermoanaerobaculia bacterium; assembly: GCA_035607145.1. Lineage (GTDB taxonomy): Bacteria > Acidobacteriota > Thermoanaerobaculia > Multivoradales > JAIOJS01 > DASYQD01. The sequence goes on along the minus strand of DATNCU010000462.1, from coordinate 1,833 downwards.
TCGTGCGCGCGCTGCTACCGGCCGGCTGCGGCGCGACGGAGCTGCACGCATTGCTCGACGCGATGCAGGCCGTCCGCGTCGAGGCGCGACCTGCCGCGGCCGCCGCTGGCTCCACCGCCCGCGAGCTGGCCCTCGCGGGCTTCGCCGCCTGGCAACGCGGCGCCCCGCCGCCGCCGCGGCTGGTACCCTCGCCGGCGCCGCTGCTGCCCGCCCCGGGCTCTCGGCCGCGATCCTCGCCATCCATCGAGACCGCCGTGATGAGCTCCGCCGCGGCGAGCCGCGAGGCCGGCGCCTCCGCTGGCAGCTCCGCTCGCTGGACGCTGCAGGCGCCGTCCGCTCGCACCGGCCTCGGCCTGCTGCCGCCGATGCCCTTCGCCGGCCGCCCACTCGCCGTCGGCCCCGCGCCTGCGCTCTGGCTGAGCATGGCGCCCACCGCGATGGCCGGAATCCTCAGCGTGCTCCTCGCCATGGCGCTGCTGCTGGCGGCGCAGTAGCCGCCGGCGCCGCCGCACTTCGACGACGCGCGCGCTCGTGGGAGTATTGCGACAAATGCGACGCAGCTTCGACGGCGCCCGCTCGGTGCTGGTGGTGAGTTGACGCTCGAGGCCGGCACGCGCCTGGGCAGCTTCGAGGTGGAGGAGCCGATCGGCAGCGGCGGCATGGGCGAGGTCTATCGCGCCCGCGACTTGAAGCTCGGCCGCGCGGTGGCGATCAAGGTGCTGCCCGAGCACCTCGGTGACGACCCCGAGATCCGCGCCCGCTTCGAGCGCGAGGCGCGCGCGGTGGCGGCGCTCTCGCACCCCAACATCCTCGCCATCCATCACCTCGGCGACGCCGACGGCCGCTGGTACGCGGTCACCGAGCTGTTGCAAGGGCAGACGCTGGGCGAGCGGCTGAAGCAGGGCTCGGTGCCGCTACAGAAGCTGCTGCGCATCGGCCGCGCCATCGCCGAGGGTCTCTCCGCGGCGCACGCGCAGGGCGTCATCCACCGCGACTTGAAGCCCGACAACATCTTCCTCACCAACGACGGCCGCGTGAAGATCCTCGACTTCGGCCTCGCCCGCCGCTACGAGGACGAGGCCGAGGACTCCGACCCCACCTCGCCGACGCGGCCGGGCGTGGTGCTCGGCACCGCCGGCTACCTCTCTCCCGAGCAGGTGCGCGCCGAGACGCTCGACGAGCGCAGCGACGTCTTCGCACTCGGCTGCCTGCTCTACGAGATGCTCACCGGCCACCCGGCGTTCCTGCGCGGCTCGACGGTGGAGAGCGTGGTGGCGGTGCTGCAGGAGGACCCGCCGCCGTTCCCCACCGACTCGCCGGCCGACCTCTGCCAGCTCATCCAGAGCTGTCTCGAGAAGAGCCGCGAGGAGCGGCTGCAGAAGGCGCACGACGTGGCGCTCTTCCTCGACGCGGTGGCGGCGCGCACGCGCGACTCGCGGCCGCTCTCCGGCGTGCAGCCGGAGGAGCTGATCCCGGAACCGAAGTCGCGGCGGTCGGCGCGGCTGCCCTGGCTCGCCGCCGCCGTGCTGGTGCCGCTGGCGCTGCTCGCCGGCTACCTGCTGCGGCCCGCGCCCGCGTCGCCACCCGAGCTGCGCTACCTCACCCACTCGGGGCGCGACCGCTCGCCGGCGACGTCGCCCGACGGCCGCCTCGTCGCCTTCACCTCCGAGCGCGACGGCAAGCCGCGCATCTGGCTCGAACAGGTGCCGGGCGGCGACGAGACGCCGCTGACCGACGGACCCGACGACTTCCCGCGCTTCTCGCCCGATGGCGGCGCCATCCTCTTCGCCCGCACCGAGGGGCTCACGGCGTCGCTCTTCCGCGTGCCGACGC
>DATNCU010000457.1:0-2351 GCA_035607145.1 Thermoanaerobaculia bacterium | reverse complement strand
AGACGAAGCGGCCGCCGCCGTAGGTGCCCTTGCCGTTGGTCTGGTCGCCGAAGACGAGGAAGAGGCGACCGTCGCCTTCGTCGATCGCCTGCAGGCGCACGTCGTGGCCCTCGCGGCGGAAGACGACGTCGCCGGGCGAGTCGGCCTCCTCGGTGGTGCCGAGGATGTTGGGCACCGGGATCTTGGTGCCCTTGGGCGCCGGCTCGAGGGTTGCGTTCACCACCCAGTCGCCGCGCGACGGGTAGTACTCGAGCCCCTGGAAACCGGTGCGCACCGAGCTTTCGCTGTCCTTCATGCGCACGGCCCAGCGGTCGCCGCGTTGGATGACGTAGAACTCGATCGAGCCGAACGAGACGACGGTAGGCTCGCCTTGCGCATCGCTCGCGAGCTTCGTCGTTGCCGTGATCGGCTTGCCGTCGATGGTGAGCGGCGAGCCGGGCGCGGGCTTGAGCGTCAGCGCCTCGCCGTGGCGGGTGATGGTGCCGAGGTTCGCCGGCGCCTTGGCCGGGAAGTGCACGTCGGCGTCCGCGGCGCTGCCGAGGCGGTTGTCGCCCTCGCCGAGCCACTCGAGGCCGACGAGGGTGAGCCAGCCGTCGGGCGCCTGGAGGCGTTCGATGCGCTTGCTGCGCCACTCTTCGAGAGCGGCGGCCTGCTGCGGAGTCATCGGCTGCTCCTGCTCGGCGGTGGCGGTGGTCGCCGCGGGCGTCGGTGCCGCCGGCTCGTTTGGGCGGCTCGGCGCGCACGATGCGGCCGCGATCCACGCGCCCATCAGCGCGAGGCCCGTGGCAACGCGGCGGCTCACGCGCCCACCTCCGTTTCGGCCGCGTCCTCGTCAGCCTCGCGGTAGAGAATCGCCACGGCGCCCACTGTGCCCACGACGGCGCAGTCGAGGCGGGCCGTCACGTCGGTGAGCTGCGCCGCGCGTTCCTCGCGCTCGCCGCGCAGCCGCACCTTGACCAGCTCGTGCGCCTCGAGCGCGCGGTCGAGCTCGGCGACGAAAGCGTCGGAAACGCCGCCGCGGCCGACCTGCACGACCGGCGAGAGTGGATGCGCGCGCGCCTTGAGCTGGCGGCGTTGCGACGCGGTGAGTGCGAGAGTCGTCATGGCAAAACTCTAGCAGCCTCAAACACGGCGTCAGCGTGTAGAAGCGATGCGAGATGCGGGCAACTGGCGTGCTCGACGCGTGAGCGGAGATGCGCTCGCCGCGTCGGTCCGCGCCTGGTCGTTGCTCGCCGTGCTCGGGTCAGGCCCGGCTGCGCCGCTGAATGACGACGCCGATCACCCACAGCACGACGAGCAGCGGCACGCCCCAAGGCGGCGGTGCCGCGATCGCCTGGGTGAGCATCGCCGCGCCGGCCCCGGCGGTGAGCACCACCAGCGCCAGCGAGAAGAGGCCGAGTGCGACGAAGGCCATCAGCAATCCGCCGGCGGCGATGACGAGGCCATTCCACGGCCCGAGCGCGATGCCGGTCGCCGGCAGCAGGTAGGTGGTGATGACGACGCCCAAGAAGAAGCCGGCAAGCGCCACCGCCACGCGCTGCACCACGACCGCGAGGATCATGCCGATGACGCCCACCGCCACGGCGACGACGAACGCCGCCGTGTGCGGCAGGCTGCTGCCCCAGCGCACCATCGCCTGATAGCCGGCGATGAAGCCGAGCATGCCGACGGCGAGCCAGAAGAGGCGGCGGCCGGCGACGAGCAGCGCGATGCCGGCGATGGCGAGCACCAGCCGGCTCGGCGTCTCGGCGAAGGGCAGCACGGAGTGCATTGATGCAGCGTATCGCGCCGCACTCGTGCCGTGGCTGGTCATCGACGCAGCGGCGACCGCCTGGCCGGCATGCAGTCGACGAAGGACGGGGCGTTCAGCTCAGTGGCGAAGCGGCAGCACCGGCGTCTGCCGGCCCGCCTCGTCGACCCGCACGAGGGCACCGTCGGCGGCGCGGAAGAGGCGGCTCGCCGGCGCGCCGGCCGCGATGCGGTCGTCGCCGGTTGACCTCACCGAAGAGCCGGCCGCCGGCGTCAGGCCTTTGCCGAGCACGCGCACGCGGCCGCTCGCGAGGTCGACGGTGCGCAGCTCGCTGCGCGAGCCTGTGGCACCCTTGCCAGTTGCGCGGACGTAGGTGCTGAACGGCAGCAGGTCGGCGCTCCACGGCGCGCCCAGCCAGGCCGAGCGGCCGGCGCCGAGCGCGATCTCGCGCAGGTGCTTGCCTGCGCGGTCGAAGAGGCGCAGCGTCAAGCTCCCGGCGACTCCCGTGGCCACCGCCACGCGGTCGCCGGGGAGGAAGCCGGCGCTCACCCAGGCGCCCTTGGTCGGCGGCGCCAGCTGCGCCAGGGTGGCGCCGGTCGTC
>DATNCU010000129.1:0-2225 GCA_035607145.1 Thermoanaerobaculia bacterium | reverse complement strand
CCTCGAGACCCTTCCAGGGGCAGGCGAGCCTGTCCCTCACAAACGCATTCCCGGCCTCAGGCGCCTCTTCATGTCTCGCCTTCGGTACTTCCTCGACTACACGATCGACGAGTCTTCAGAGCTGATTCAGGTGCTGGCTCTCTGGCACGCAAGCCGAGGACAGCCTCCTAGACTTTGAAGGCCGGCCGGGCCTCTCGCCGTCATGGCATTGCCCGGCCCCGTTCCCAGTTGCGGTCCCAGTGGCCGCCCACGCAGGTCGCCAACAGCGACGATTCGGTGCCACCGGTGAGCAGCGCGGCGAGGACGTCGTCCGCGGCCGCGCCCGCGAGCAGCGGCGAGGCGAGGTCGACGGCGACGAAGTCGGCCCAGGTCCCGGGCACGAGCCGGCCGGCGGCGATGTCCAGCGACGCGGCGCCGCCGGCAGTGGCGGCGGCGAGCAGCAGTGGGGCCACCGCGCCGCTCTCGTCGACGAGCACGCCGCGCCGTTCGCCCTTGAGCCGCTGCCCGTACTCGAGCCAGCGCATCTCCTCGAGCATCGAGATGCGGGCGTTGGAGTCGGTGCCGAGACACAGGCGGCGGTGGCTCTCGGTCACGGCGGCGAGCGGCGGGATGCCGTCGCCGAGGTTCGCCTCGGTGAGCGGGCAGACGCACACCCGGCCGCCGAGCTGCACGAAGCGGCGCAGCTGGTCGGGCCGGCTGTGCGTGCAGTGCACGGCGGTGACGCCCTCGAGCCCGCCGGGCTGCTCGAGCAGCAGCTCCAGCGGGCGCTTGCCGTAGACGGCGCGGCTCTCGGCGATCTCCTGCTGCTGCTCCTCGACGTGGATGTGGAACGGCAGCCGCTGCCGGCGCGACTCGGCGAGCAGCCCGCGCAGCTCGGCGAGCGGCACGGCGCGGATGCTGTGGCCGACGACGCCGAGGCTCTGCGTACGGCCGTCGAGGCGGCCGGCGAGGTGCTCGAGCTGCTTCCAGTAGCCGCCCAGCGTGGCGGTCTCGAAGCGCCGCTGCGCGCCCGCGAGCGGCGCGCCGATGCCGCCGGTCTTGTAGTAGGCCTGCAGCAGCACCAGGCGGATGCCGGCCTCGGCGGCGGCGGCGAGCACCGCCTCGTCGCCCACGAAGTCGTCACCGACGCCGCTGTGGTGGAGGTAGTGGAACTCGCCGACGCTGGTGATGCCGGCGCGGCGCATCTCGCGGAACGCCTGCAGCGTGAGGTCGAAGAGGCGCTCGGGCCTCAGCGACTCGACGAGGCCGTACATCGCCTCGCGCCAGGTCCAGAACGAGCCGGCGCCGCCTCCGGGGGGCGCCGCACTCGGGAAGCGCTCGCCTTGGCCGCGCAGCCCGCGCTGGAAGGCGTGCGAGTGGGCGTCGACGAAGCCGGGGAGCAGTGCTATGCCGGGCAGGCGGCGCAGCTCGATCGGCGCCTCGCCGCCGCCGCTGTCGGATGCGGCTGCCGCGTCGGCGAGCGGGCCGATGCGCCCGATGCGGCCGTCGTCGTCCACCCACACCGCGAGCGCGGGCTGCAGCGCACCGTCGCTCCAGGTGAGCTCGGCGGCGACGACCTGGCGTGCCGTCACGCGCGCCGCTCCGCTTGGTCTTCCTCTTTCACTTGCGCGCCGTCGAGGCAGCGGCTCGCCACCAGCCGCTCGAGCACGCGCCGCGCCGCGACGAGATCGGCGATCGGCACGTGCTCGTCGGGCTTGTGGGCGACGCGGATCGAGCCAGGGCCGAAGAGTACGCACTCCATGCCCATCTTCTGCAGCCAGCCGGCGTCGGTGGCGTAGTCGGCAGCCGCCTCCTGCGGTTCGCCGGCGAGCGCGCAGAGCTCGCGGAAGAGCGGCGAGCCCGCGGCGAGCTCCATCGGGTGCGAGACCGAGAGCAGCTCCCAGTCGGGGCGGTCGGCGCCGGCGGCGGCCGCCGCCGTCTCCTGCAGCCGCGCCGCCACCGCCTCCGCGTCCATCCCCGGCAGCAGCCGCACGCCGACGTCGACGACGCAGCGGTCGGGGACGACGTTGATCGCCGTGCCGCCCTCGACGCGCGCGACGTTGAGCGACGGGCCGGGGCTCTCGCGGAAGCTCGCCGAGCTCGGCAGCCGCTCGCGCACCAGCTCCTGGCCGAGCGCGGCGAGGGCGACGATCAATCGCCCCGCCGGCTCGATGGCGTTCCTGCCCAGGTGCGGATACGCGCTGTGGGCGCTCGTGCCGTGGAACGTGAAGCGCGCCTTGAGGTGC
>DATNCU010000448.1:0-5395 GCA_035607145.1 Thermoanaerobaculia bacterium | reverse complement strand
AGGCCGCGAACCTCATCGAGAGCCGCGCCGACGAGCGCGACCAGCCGTTCCTACTTGGCGCCACCAACCTCGGCGTGCCGGCCTACAAGGCGGCCTACCTGGCGCTGATGAAGCGCTTCTTCGACCTCGGGGCGCGCGAGCTCAACGGCCACCTGCTCTACGCACTGTCGCCGGCCGAGTACGCAACGGCCGAGGGCTGGCTGGAGCGCAACGGCGTGATGGCCGCCGTCGCCGCGGCCGTCGAGGCGTACCTCGCCGGGCTCGGCGCCGGACCGGGCGCGTCCGTCGATTCGTTCTTCGACAAGGTCGAGTCACGGTTCGTCGACGCCTGGGTCGACCACGCCAACCTCAAGACCTACGGCGAGGCCGTGGCCGACGCGCTCGCCTTCCGCGAGAGCGAGGGCGACCAGCTCGAGATGAGCGTCGAGGAGTGGCGGCGGTTCGCCTCGCGCGCTTCGCTGTGGAGCGCGCGGGAGAAGGCGCACGCCCTGGGTGTCGACGTCGACTGGGACTGCGAGCTGGCGAAGACCCCCGAGGGCTACTACCAGGTGCGCGGCGGCGTCCCCTACGCCATCGCCAAGTCGCTCGCCGCGGCACCTTTCGCCGACCTGCTGTGGATGGAGACCAAGACCGCCGACCTCGCCGAAGCGCGCGAGTTCGCCGAGGCCATCCACGCCGAGTTTCCCGACGCCATGCTCGCCTACAACCTCTCGCCGTCGTTCAACTGGGACACCACCGGCATGAGCGACGAGGAGATGCGGCGCTTTCCCGAGGAGCTGGGCAAGCTCGGCTTCGTCTTCAACTTCATCACCTACGGCGGCCACCAGATCGACGGCGTCGCCGCCGAGGAATTCGCCACCGCTCTCAAGCAGGAAGGGATGGTGGCGCTCGCCAAGCTGCAGCGCAAGCTGCGCATGGTCGAGTCGCCCTACCGCACGCCGCAGACGTTGGTCGGGGGCCCGCGCAGCGACGCCGCGCTGCTGGCGTCGTCAGGGCGCACCGCCACCACCAAAGCGATGGGCAAGGGCTCGACGCAGCACCAGCACCTCGTGCAGACCGAGGTGCCGAAGAAGCTGCTCGAGGAGTGGCTGGCGCTGTGGACGGCGCACTACGGCCTCCCCGAGAAGCTGCGCGTGCAGCTGCGCCCGCACCGTGCGGGCTCCGAGCTGCTCGAGCTGGCGATCGGCGCCGACGGCGAGGAGCGGCTCGCCAACGTCGTCTTCGCTCCCATCCACGACCGCCGCGGCCGCAGCATCCTCTCCGTGCGCGACCAGAACACCTTCGCCGAGCACCTGCGCATGAAGCGGCTGATGACGCTCATCCACCTCTGGCTCGTGCACCGCTTCAAAGCCGACTCGGTCCACTACGTCACGCCCACCGAGGACAACCAGTACCAGACCCACAAGATGAAGAGCCACGGCATCTTCCGTGAGGTCAACCAGGAAGTCGGCCAGATCATCGTCGCCGAGGTCGACCACGCGAGGGTGGCGGAGCTCCTGGCCGCCGACCGCGAGGCGTTGGGCAGGTTGATCCGCAAGGAGGGTTGATCGCCTCGGCGGTGCCGCGTGGGTGGCCGCCGCGAGCGCGAGAGGTGGCGGCGGCGGGGCGCGCGCGGCTCAGTCGCCGCTGCCGGCGAGCTTGGCGAGCTCGCCGTCGAGGAAGGCGAGGGCGCTCTCGAGGGCGGAGCGGCGGACGGGAGAGGTGGTCGCTTCGAGCTCTTGAAGGACGCGGGCGCGGGAGAGCTCGAGGCCGCTGCGGCGTTGGCGGCGTTGGCGTTCTTCGGCAGTGAGGCGTCCGCTGCGCTCGTTGGCGCCCGAGTCGTCGGCCATCTGGGACTCCACGGACTTGCTCTCCCAACCCCGGGCCATGGGCCTAGCTTAGCGGGGTTGGGAGGAGCGGGGGCGGCGAGCGCGATGCGGGCGCGGTTCGGGCTTCGCCGCGCCTGCGTCGGGCGCCGGCGTGGCTGCCGGCAGCGCTGCGAGGCGAGAGACGGCGGCGTCGAAGGCGGCACGGCGTTCGGCCGGGGTCTTGCGCGCGTACCGCGCCGCTATCGCACCGAGCGGCTCTGGAGCGCCGATCGGCACGCCGGGCAGCAGCAGCGGCTCGCGCACCGTCGACTGGTGGCGCCGCCAAGCGTCGTGGCTCCATAGCCCGCGCGAGGCGAGGCGCGCTTCGCGGGCGGCGGCGCGCAACGGGGCGTCGGCGGGCGTCGCAGCGCTGCCGCTCCACTCGACGAGGCCGAGCGAGAGCAAGCCGTGGCGTAGGTCTTCGCCGCCGAGCCGCGCCGTACCGCCGCTCACTTCTACGCTCCGGCCGACGAACCAGCCGCGCGCGAGGTCGCGGCCTTGCGTGCCGTAGGGCTCGCCGCCGGTGAGGGCGTTGCCCGGCCGCGGGGCGCGCACCGAGGCGAGGCGCAGCGTGCGCGGCCCCGAGCCGCACTGGAGCTGCAGGGTCGCCGCGTCCTCGACGCCGACGACGAGGCAGCTCGGTCCGCTCGCCGCGTGCGCCCGTTCGCCGCCGGCTAGGGCCAGAGCCGCGATCGTCAGCGCCACTGCAACGCGGGTTCCGCGGCCCGAGCCGACGACTTGTCCAACCATCGAATTCCAAATCCTGTGCATCGTTCCGTCCTCCGATCCCTCCAATCGGAATCGGCCGACGAAAGCTTGCACGCGCAGCCCGCAGTTCTCGACGGCCTGCTAGCCTCCAGCTCCGTGAGCGACCCCCTCTCGCCAAGCCTCGCTCCCGGCTCCTCGGAGCCTGCGATCGCCGCCCCGGCCGCGCCGGCCGCCGCCCGCGCACCGATCGATCTCGAGACCTACTACACCGAAGCGGGCATGGACTACCGCGCCTGGAGCCGCGGCTTCAACATGCACTTCGGCTTCTGGCGGCCGTGGATGAACCCGTTCGCCCTCGAGGCCATGCTCGAACAGATGAGCCGCGAGGTCTTCGCCCGCCTCCAACTCGCCGACGGCGACCGCGTGCTCGATCTCGGCTGCGGCGTCGGCGCGCCGGCGCGCGCTCTGGTCGCCGCGCGGCGCGTCTCCGTCACCGCCGTCACCAAGGTGGAGTGGCAGATCGCGACGGCGCGACGTCTCGCCGCGGACACGACCCCGGCCGGTACCGTCGAGTGGCTGCTCGGCGACTACACCGCGCTCGACCTGCCGAGCGGCACCTACCAGGGCGCCTTCTCCATCGAGGCGAGCTGCCACGCCGACGGCGCCGCCAAGGAGCCGTTCGTGCGCGAGGCGGCGCGGCTGCTCGCGCCCGGCGCGCGGCTGGTGATCGCCGACGGCTTCATGAAGAAGGCCCGCATACCGGGCTGGTATCGCTCGCTTCTCGAGTCGATGACGCGCAGCTGGGCGGTGGAGCGCTTCGCCGACCTCGACGCGTTCACGGACTGCATGGAGCGGCACGGCCTGGACGTCGAGGCGGTCGAGGACGTCTCCTACCGCATCGCGCCGAGCGCGCTGCACATTCCGCGGGTGACGCTTGCGTTCCTCTTCCGCGAGCTGCTGGTGCGCCGCCGCTGGCTCAATCGCACACGCTGGGGGCACGTCATCGCCTGCATCATCGCGCCCTTCATCGGCCTCGGCCGCAGCTGGTTCGGCTACTACCTGGTCACGGCGCGCAAGCGGGCGTAGCGCGCTCGGGCGCGACGGCGATGGAACGGGCGAACGTCGGAAGCTGGCGGGACGAGAGCGGGGTGACGCTCCTCTGTCCGGTGCGCGGCTGCGGCGAGCCGCTCGCTCCCGAAGAGCGCCGCTTGCGCTGCCCGCGCGGGCACAGCTTCGACGTGGCACGCAGCGGCTACCTGAACCTGCTGCAGCCGCAGGACCGGCGCTCGGCGACGCCCGGCGACTCGCGCGCCGCGGCGGAAGCGCGACGCCGGCTCTACGAGGCGGGGCATGGAGCGCCGTTGCTGGCCGAGGTGGAGCGCCAGCTCGCGGCAGTCGAGCTGCCGGGGCCGCTGACGTTGCTCGACGTCGGCTGCGGAGAGGGGTCGCTGCTGGGCGCGCTCGCCGCACGCCGTCCGCTGGCGGCGCACGGGCTCGACATCTCGACGCCGGCCGTGGAGCTCGCGGCGCGCCGCTTTGCGGCGTTGCGGTGGATCGTCGCCAACGCGGATCGCCGGCTGCCTTTCGCGGCCGGCTCGTTCGACGCGGTGCTGGTGCTGTCGGCGCGGCCGCACCGCGACGAGCTCGCCCGCGTCCTGGCGCCGCACGGTCGACTGATCGTCGCCACGCCCGCACCGGACGACCTCGTCGAGCTGCGCGCGGCGCTGCTCGGCGAAGGCGAACAGCGCGACCGGCTCGAGCGTACGGTCGAATCCTTGACGCCCGACTTCGAGGTCGAAGACCGCGCCTCCGCGCGCCACGTCGCGACGCTCGACGCCGCCGGCGTCGACGACGTCCTCGCCGCCACCTACCGCGGCGCACGGCACAGCCAGCAGGCGCGTCTCGCGGAGCTGCGCGCAGCGGGTGAGCTCCGCGTCACCATGAGCTACGACGTGGCGAGGCTGCGGCTGCGCGGCGAACGCGCACGTTGAGACGACGTCAGGCTCGCTCAACGAGCCGGTGTCGCCAGCGCCTCGACGGCCACCGGCAGCACCGACCGCGCCCATTCCGCGTGCAGCTTCGCTGATGCGTGCAGCCCGTCGCGGGCGATCAGCTCGGCGTCCTCGGCAGCGCGCCGCGAGGCAGGCGTGACGTCGATCCATTGAGCGCCCGCGCGCAACGTCGCGCGCCGAGCCGCCTCGTTGAAGCGATCCACCTCGCCCGCGACCTTACGCGGATCAATGCCGAACCGCCGCGCGAACGGCGTGACTCCGTAATCGGGGATCGACAACACCAGAACGCGCGACGGCGAGCCGCCGGCGAGCGCCACCACCCGCGCGAGCAGCGCCTCGAAACGCGCGGCGTAGCCCTCGACGTCCTCGCCGCGGAACTGGTCGTTGACGCCGATCATCAGCGACACCAGCTCGAACGGCGCTTCGACCGGTACTTGCGGCCGCTCGGCGTCGAGCGCCCGCGCGAGGTCGCGGGTGGTCCAGCCCGTCCGCGCGATCACCCGCGGCGGCGACATCGCGACGCCGCGGGCGGCGAGCAGCCCCACCAGCCGCTCGGGCCAGCGGTCCTCCGCGGCGACGCTTTCGCCGATCGTGTAGGAATCGCCGAGCGCGAGGAAGTGCGGCGTTGGCGCGGCCGCCGCCTGCGGCGCTTCCGCACCCGCCCCCGCGGCCCCCGCGACCAGCACCGTCGCCAACAACGCTCCGCTCATCACGGCGATCGGGCGCCTCAAACCCGGCTCACCAACCTTGCGCCGACAGTTTCCCATCCCAACCCATTGTGTTATAGCGTCTTGCCGTCAAGGGACCCCACCGCGGGGACCCCAGGAA
>DATNCU010000443.1:0-2929 GCA_035607145.1 Thermoanaerobaculia bacterium | reverse complement strand
CGACGGCCAGCTCGCGCGCGTGTCCGCGCGCCCAGCGCCCGATCGCGGGCACCAGCAGAGCCAGCACGACGGCGAGGTCGGCGACGGCCAGCGCCACCCGTGCCCCGAACGGCAGCTCGGCGTGGAGCTGCAGGAACCCCTGGGCGAGGAGGGCCACCGTCACCACGGCGAGGACGCGGTCGCGGAGGCCGCGCCGTTCGGCGAAGGCGACGCCGCCGGCGTAGGCGAGGCCGACGGCGGGGACGAGGTAGCGCATGTTGGCGAAGACATGGCGGTTGCGCGCGAACGGCACGGTGAGCCAGAAGAGGACTGCTGCCCACACCACGAACGCCGCCATCGCCCCTTCGCGACGCCGCTCGCGTGGCACGAGCCAGGGCAGTGCGAGGGCGGCGAGGAGCAGCAACAGCGCCGGGGGGCCGATGCCGAGCTCGAGCGACTGCGGCCGCGTGGTGCCGAGGAAGGGCTCGAACAGCCACCCCTCGCGCACCATCTCGCCGAAGGCGCCGACGACGGAGTTGGCGCGCGGCAGGCTGTTGTCGGAGGGGAAGTCCGGCCCGGTGGCGAGGCGCTCGCACGCGGTGGCCAGCGGATCGGCGCCGAGCGCCACGTTGCGGAGGTAGAAGTAGCCGCCGAGCGGCACCACGATGGCGACGATCGCCGCCACCTGCGCGGCGCGCCGCCCCCAATTGCCACGCGACAGCACAAGCGCTGCGCCGCCGGCCGCCAGTGCGTAGGCGACACCGAGCACCTTGGTGCCTGCCGCGATGCCGAGGCCGGTGCCGAAGAGCAGCGCCTCGGCCCAGCCGCCGCGCATCCAGCGCAGCCCGAAGGTGATCCCCGCGAGCAGCCCGCCGGCGAGCAACAGGTCGACGTACTCGGTGGCGGCGAAGCGCACGACGGTGGGGGTTAGCGCCACCAGGAAGCTCGCGAGCGGCCAGTGGCGCCGCGCGCCCAGCTCGCGCGCCACGGCGCCGGCGGCGAGCGAGAGCAGCAGCCAGGCCGGGATGCTCGCCAGGTTCACATACAGCTCGCTGTGCGAAGGCGCCATCCACCACCAGAACCACAGCGACCCGTTGGCCGGCACGTAGCCGTAGTAGTTGACCGGGATGGGCCCGAGCACCGGTGCGATGTTCTGATCGCGCAGCCAGGTGCCAGTGAGCACCAGGTGATACATCAGCGCGTCCCAGGAGAGCGGCGGCCGCAGTAGCCCGCGTAATCCCTCGGCGGCGACGGCGTGGAGGACGAGCAGCGAGGCCGCCCAGTGGTCGCTCACCACCTGCCAGCTGCGGCGCGCCAGGACCTGGAATGGCGCCGCGATGCCTCCCGGCGGCGGCTGTCGCCGCAAGGACAGCAGCAGCGCGAGCACCACCAGCGCCGCGAGGCTCATGGCAACGTCGATGCGCAGCACTCCGAGAGCGCCCAGCAGCAGCGCGATCGCAATCGCCTCGGCGAAGCTCAGCAGCAGCGCGGCGATGGCAAAGGCGAGCGGGTCGCTCGTCGCGCGCCCGCCCAGCAGCCGGAGCGCGGCCAGGTAGCCGCCGAGGGCGAGGAAGCCGAGCGCCAGCAGCGTCAGCAGCGCGCCCAGTAGGTCGACGAGGTACACGCGACCCCGCTCCCTAGCCCCCGCTCCGACCGTTGCGCGCTGGCATGGAGGAGCGATCTTGCCACGGCGTGCCGCCAGGGCTTCGCAGCTCGAGCACGACGTTCGCGATGTCGCGGTAGCGCACGGCGAAGAGATCCGGCCGCGCCTCCGCCCACGCGAGCTCCGGTGGGAAGCCGCTGCCGGCGAAGTGCGACACGTGGATCCAGCGCACGCCGGCCCGGCGAAGGTTCGCGATCCACGCCCCGGAGTCGAGCTCGGCGCGCGGATCGCACCCGGGGTAGCTCGCGGCGCGGCGATGGTCGGCGCGACTGGTGTTGACGTAGAGCGCGCGCCGGCGGAGGCGGAGACCCATCGCCGGGTACGAGAAGGGAGTGGAAGGCGCGGCCACGACGGCCACCGTGCCGTCGCGGCCATGGCGGTCGAGCCAGCTCCAGGCGCCGGCGAAGGAACGCAGGGGAGTCGCGTGCAGCGTGGTGTCGTCGCGGAAGGCGCGGGCGCGGTCGCGAACGCGGAAGCGGGCGAGGAACGGTGCCGCCGCGAGCGCGGCGACGACGATGCCGGCGGCGATCCAACGTGCATGGCGCCACGTCACCACCCGCAGGCGAGGAGACAGCGCGAGTGCCACTGCGACCACGTCGACCAGCGCGACCCCGACGCGCACGCCTCGCGGCATCTCGGCGTGCACCATGAGGAGGTCCTGGACGAGGAGCGCGAGCACGATCCCGGTCGCCCACCGCAGGGCGATGCCCCAGCGCTCGCCGAGTGCCACGACGCCGGCAAAGCCGAGCGCCAGGGCGCCGTCGAGGTAGCGCAGGTTGGCGAGGAACTGTTCGCCATTGGCGAAGGGGACCGCCAGCCACACCGCCAGCTGCGCGGCGACCTGGCTCCAGACCAGTGTCGCGGTGGTGCGGCTGGCTGCTGGCAGCAGCCAGGGCAATGCCAGCACCGGCACGAGCAACAGGGCCTGCGGGCCGATGCCGAGCTCGAGGGAGCCTGCGCGGCTGGTGCCCAGGAAGACGTCGAGCAGGCGGCCGCTGCGCACCAGCTCGGGCAACAGCATGGCCGCGCCGAGCGGATTGGGGAAGCGCATGCCGAGGCGGACGAGGTCCCTGGCGCAGGCGCTGGCGAGCGGTCCTGCTCCCGCCAGCCAGCTCTGCACGTAGAAGATCGTGCCGGGGAACGTGGCCACTGCCGCGGCCGCGAGGGCGTGCCTCGCACGCACCGTCCAGTTGCCGCGAGCGAACAGTAGGGCGACGCCAGCGAGGGCCAGGGCGTACGCGAGCCCGAACACCTTGACGCTCGCCGCCATGCCGAGGCCGGCGCCGG
>DATNCU010000423.1:0-3535 GCA_035607145.1 Thermoanaerobaculia bacterium | reverse complement strand
ACGACGCCGCTCACCGTCATGCGCGGCGGCGAGTTGGTCGACGTCCCCTACCACCGGCCGCCGCTGCAACTCGACCTGCCCTACCTCGTCCTCGCCGGCGCCGGCATCCTCTACCTGATCATCGGCCTCTACTCCCTGCTGCACGGCCGCCGTTCGCCGTCCGGGGTGTTCTTCCTGTGGGCGGTCGCCTCGGCGGCGGTCTACCTCTGCACGCGCGTCACGGGGACGCCGCTCGACGGCCTCGGCAAGGCGAGCTACGTGGTCGAGGAGCTGGGGCGGCTGCTGCTGCCGCCGCTGACGCTCCACCTCTTCCTGCTCTTCCCGGTGCCGGTGCTGCGCCGGCGGTGGCGACGGCTGGTGCCGTTCCTCTACGTACCGGCGGCGGCGCTCGCCACCCTGCAGGCCGACCTCGTCTTCAACCACGGCCGCTGGTTCTTCGGCGGCCTGCGCAAGGAGTCGCTGCGCGCCTTCGACCGGCTGGAGCTCGCCCTGCTCGCCGCCTTCTCGCTGGCCGCCCTCGTCGCGCTCGCCGTGCAGCTCGCCCGCCGCCACGGCTGGGAACAGCGCCGCCAGCTGCAGTGGGTGATGCTCGGGCTCGCCGCCGGCTACCTGCCGTTCATCCTGCTCTACGGCGCGCCGGCGGCGCTCCACTTCGCGCTGCCGCCGTGGACGGTCGCCGCCGCGGCGGCGCCGCTGGCGCTCGTGCCGCTCACCTTCGCCTGGGCGCTGCTGCGCTTCCGGCTGTGGGACATGGAGCTGATCCTGCGCGGCGCGGTC
This sequence comes from Thermoanaerobaculia bacterium, assembly GCA_035607145.1. GTDB lineage: Bacteria > Acidobacteriota > Thermoanaerobaculia > Multivoradales > JAIOJS01 > DASYQD01. Next base: position 2,758 of record DATNCU010000423.1, on the reverse strand, counting down.
TCGTACACCGCGACGCTGCTCATCGGCGTGCTGTCGTTCTCGCTGCTCCACCTCGCCATCACCCGCGGCCTGCCGGCGGAACAGGGCCTCGCGCGCACGGCGCTGTCGTTCGTCTCCGGCCTCGCCATCGCCGCCGTGCTGGTGCCCGCCGAGCGGCGGGTGCGCGCCGGCATCGAACGCCTCCAACACCGCGGCACCTTCGCCCAGCGGCGCGCCCTCCGCGAGCTCGGCCGCGAGCTGCTCGAGGAACGCGACCTGCCGCGCCTCTGCGAGCGCCTGCAGCAGCGGCTCGCCGAAGGGCTCGGCCTGCAGCAGGTGGCGCTCTACCTCGCCGACGGCGAGCGGCTGCGCCTCGCCAACGACGGCGCCGTCCTCGACGCGCACCTCGACGTCGGCGCGATGCCGGCGCCGCCGGCACCTCCAGATGTGGCGCTCGCCGAGCTCGGCGAGGTGTGGGGCCTCCAGGTGGCGCGGCTCGCCTCCGCCGGCCTTCCCGGCGTGACGCCGCAGGGCCTCGAATCGCTCTACGCCGCCGGCTTCCGCTACGCCTTCCCGCTGCTGTCCCGCCGCCGCCCGGTGGCGCTGCTGATCACCGCCGGCCGTCTCGACGGCGAGCCGCTCAACAGCGAGGAACTCGACCTGCTGCGCGTGGTGCTCGACCAGACGGCACTGGCGCTCGAGAACGCGCGGCTCGTCGAAGAGCTGCGCACGCGCCTCGCCGAGGTCACCCGCCTCAAGCAGGAGAGCGAGTCGATCCTCGAGTCCTCGCCCGCCGGTATCGTCGTGCTCGACGGCGAGCAGCGGGTGGTCTCCGCCAACGGCGCCTTCGCGCGCCTCGCCGGCGCCAGCCGCGAGCAGCTGATCGGCCGCCCGTTCGCCGAGACGCTGCCGGTCGAGCCGCTGCCCACTCCCGAAGAAGGTTTGCGCGAGGTCTCCTACTGCGAGCCCGACGGCCGCGAGCGCCACCTGCAATTGTCGCTGGCAGCCTGTGGCCGCAACGACGACGACCTGCGCGTGTTGGTGGTGCTCGATATCTCCGAGCGGGTAGCGATGGAGAACCAGCTCAAGGAGAAGGACCGCCTCGCCGCCCTCGGCATGCTCGCCGCCGGCGTCGCCCACGAGGTCAACACGCCGATCACCGGCATCTCCAGCTACGCCCAGATGCTGCTCGCCGAGACGGCGCCGGACGACCCGCGCTACGAGCTCCTCCGCAAGGTCGAGAAGCAGACGTTCCGCGCCGCCAACATCGTCAACGACCTGCTCGAGTTCGCGCGCGACCGCAAGCAGGAGCACCGCACGCTGGCGCTCGCCGGAGTGGTGCGCGACGCGCTGGAGTCGCTCGACGACCGGCTGCGCCAGACGCCGGTCAAGCTGCTCTGGCAGCCGCCGAGCAACGGCCCGGCGGTGCGCGGCGGCGACCAGGAGCTGCAGCAGGTGTTCGTCAACCTCATCGGCAACGCGCTCGACGCCATGGGCGACCGCGGCGGCCGCCTCGAGCTGTCGGTGACCACGGAAGGTGACCGCGCCGTCGCCTCCGTCGCCGACAGCGGCCCCGGCATCCCGCGCGCCGAGCAGGAGCGCATCTTCCGGCCCTTCTACTCGACCAAGCTCGCCAGCGGCGGCACCGGTCTCGGTCTCTCGATCAGCTACCAGATCGTGCGCCGCCACGGCGGCGACCTGCGCGTGGAGAGCGATCCCGGTCACGGCAGCCGTTTCGTCGTCGAGCTGCCGCTCCTCGATGGCGACGCCACTGGAGGGCTCTGGTGAACGTCCTCGTCGTCGACGACGAGGAGGTGCTGCAAGACGTCCTGACCACGCTGGTGCGCCGCGAAGGACACCGGCCGCTGACCGCGAAGACCGGCGAGGACGCGCTCGTCGTCCTCGAGCGCGAGGACGTCGACCTCGTGCTCCTCGACCTCATGCTGCCCGGCATCTCCGGCATGGAGGTGCTGCAGAAGATCCGCCAGAGCGACCCCGATCAAGTGGTGGTGATGATCACCGCCTATTCGTCGATCGAGGGCGCCATCGAGGCGATGCGGCTGGGCGCCTTCCACTACATCCCCAAGCCGTTCAAGAACGAGGAGGTGCTGCACACCCTGCGCAAGGGCCTCGAGCAGCGCCGCCTCACCAGCGAGAACCGCGTGCTGCGCGCGCAGCTGCGCGAGCGCTTCGGCTTCCACCAGCTCATCGGCCGCAGCAAGCCGATGCAGCAGGTGTTCGAGCTCATCGAGCTGGCGGCGCCGTCGAAGAGCAACATGCTGATCCTCGGCGAGAGCGGCACCGGCAAGGAGCTGGTGGCGAAGGCCATCCACCACCACTCGCGCCGCGCCACCGGGCCGTTCATCACCGTCAACTCCGGCTCGATGCCGCCCGACCTCCTGGAGAGCAACCTCTTCGGCCACGTCAAAGGTGCCTTCACCGGCGCCATCGCCAGCAAGAAGGGGCTCTTCGAGCTCGCCGACAACGGCTCGATCTTCTTCGACGAGATCGGCAACGTCCCCATCGACACGCAGTCGAAGCTGCTGCGGGTGATGCAGGAGAAGGAGTTCATGCGCCTCGGCGGCGTCGAGACGCTCAAGGCCGACGTCCGCATCATCGCCGCCACCAACGCCGATTTGGAGCACGAGGTGCGCGGCGGCCGCTTTCGCGAGGACCTCTTCTACCGCCTCAACGTCATCACCATCGCCCTGCCGCCGCTGCGCGACCGCACCGAGGACATCCCGCTGCTCACCCACCACTTCCTCAAGCGCTACGCGCA
>DATNCU010000408.1:0-2208 GCA_035607145.1 Thermoanaerobaculia bacterium | reverse complement strand
AGCCCCACCAGGTGCGGCGCGAGGAACGTCCAGTAGATGCCGAGCGCGCCGCTCACCAGCACGCCGAGCAGCGGCAGGTGCTTGCTCATCAGCGCGCGGGCGAGCACCACCAGGCCGCAGAGTGCGAAGGTGAGGTTGACGGTCTTGAGGCCGTCGCCGCCGGTCACCAGCAGCGCCCGCACGTGGTTGTCGATGCGCACTGCCGAGCGCCGCCAGTGCAGCGCCGCGCCGCCCCACGCCATCACCGAGAGCGCCGTCCCCAGCCACAGCGCGATCGCGGCGCCGAGCCAGAAGACGAGGCTCGGCTCGCGCGTCATCAAGCCCTGCACGCCGAAGGCGAACAGGAACGCCACCAGCGGTCCGAAGTTGAGCAGCACGATGGCGAGATAGGTGAGCACCTCGACGACGCGCTCGCCGAAGCTGAAGTACTCGGGCCACTCGGGCAGCTCGTTCTCCCACTTCGCCGTGCTCTCGACGATCTTGAACTGGATGCCGATGAGCAGCGTCAGCCACAGCAGCCACAGCACGAGCGCGGCGCAGCCAAAGATGCTGTACTTGACGAGGAACGTGGTGACGCCGGCGATGGCGAGCGAGATGATGAACATCACCAGGCCCGAGCCGCGAAACGGATACAGCAGCATGTCGGCGAGGCTGTAAGGCCCGGCGGCCGCTGGCCTCGCCGCTTGGCGCCGCTCCGTCGACGTCGCCGGTGCGTCCGCGTGCAGCGGCAGCGCGCGCTCGCCGCACAGCTTGCACAAGAGGAGTCGGTGGCTCTCCTCGATGCAGGCGTCGCACAACAACTTGCGGCAGCCATCGCACTGGAAACGGGCGACGCTCTGCGGATGTGCGGCGCAGGCCGCGGACTGAGCCATCGTCGGTGACCTCTTGGTGGAGGCCGCGATTATCCCACGCACGTCGACGGGCTCCGGCCGGCTCGAAGTCCGGGAACGCCCCTTGCACCGCCGCCGGCGTCGGCACCGCCACGCGGCGGCGCACACCACGGCAGGTACAAGGAGGTAACCCTCACATGCTCTCCAGAAATCACGTGACCCGGCGCCCGGTGCGCCAAGCGGTGAAGATCACCCGCAGCGCCTTGAACCACGCCCTCGATCTCGCCGAGCCGCGCCTGGAGAGGGCGGCCGGCGACCTCGAGGATCTCTCGCGCGACGCGCTCGCTTCGCTGCGCAAGCGCTCGCTCGACAAGCTCGACTACGTCAGGGCCGGCGTCGGCATCGCCGAGAAGCGCCTGCGGCGGCGCGTCACGCCGCTGCTGTCGCGGCAGCGCGTCGGCAAGCTGGCGTTGATCGCCGCCGGCCTCGCCATCCTCGCCTTCGGCGTCTTCCGTTCGTCGTAACCGCCACCCGCCCCCCGCTCCCCTGCCCGTAAAGGCGGACAGGGGAGTCGGCGCCTCGAGCTAAGTCCTTCCAGCTCAGGCGTGTACGGAATTGGAATGCACTCCGTACAACGCCTGTTGTAACTCGCGACAACCCCGCGAGCGCCCCTGAACCTCACCACTCAGGCGGCCAAACACTGGAAGGAGACGCTCGAGGTATGGCTGGACACCCCTCCGCCCGTCGCTCGCTCCGCGCCCTGACGCTCTTCGGCGTCGCCGTCCTCACCGCCTTCGGCCTTCGCGCCATCGACGCTCCGCGGGTCCCCAAGCACCTGCCGATGGTCGCCAACGCCGCGCGGCCGCTGCCGCAGGACGAGCTCGACGGCCTCGCCAAGGTCGCCGCCTGGCTGAAGCAGTCGCCGGAGACGCGGGTGTCGGGGGAGAAGCTGGTGGAAGAGATCCGCAAGGACCGCGAGGGCTTCGCCGTCTTCGCCGGCTTCCACACCGCGGGCGAGCGGAAGCAGGCGCTGGCGAAGACGCCTTTCGGCGCGGAGATCGCCGCCGCGGCGAGCGAGCACCACGTCGACAGCTTGCTGGTGGCGTCGGTGGTGGAGGTGGAGTCGACCTTCCGTCCCACCGCCGGTTCGAACAAAGGCGCCGTCGGCCTGATGCAGCTGCTGCCGAGCACGGCGGGAATGTCGCGCGCGCGGCTGCAGAACCCGCGCGTCAACCTCGACGCCGGCGCCGCCTACCTCGCCAGCTTGATCTCGCGCTTCGACGGCGACCTCGGCCTCGCGCTCGCGGCCTACAACGCGGGGCCGCGCAACGTGCGCAACTACGAGGGCGTGCCGCCCTTCCCCGAGACCCAGCAGTAC
>DATNCU010000404.1:0-2386 GCA_035607145.1 Thermoanaerobaculia bacterium | reverse complement strand
TCTCGCCCCAGGCGACACCATGCGTGAGCACCACCGCCAACACCGCCGGCGCGAGTCGCGAGTTCTTCACGGTGGCGCCACGATTCCCGACGCTTCGCGCGGTGTCAAGGCGCGGCGCAGCGGTCGCTTCACGGGAACGAGCCAGGCCGCGGCTCCGGCAACGCCACCTGCTACATTGCCGCCGATGTCCGCCGCCGCGGAAACGCCCGCGAACAAGCAGCTCTTCCTCCTCCGCCTCGCCGGCGAGATCGCCGTCAAGGGCCGCGGCACGCGCCTCCACTTCCTCCACCGCCTGCAGGGCAACCTCGAGAGCGCCCTCGCCTCGACCGGCCTTCCCTACAAGATCGAGCGCGACTGGAGTCGCTTCGTCGTCGAGGCGCCGCGCGGCGCCGCCCTCGAGGTGCTCCCGAACGTCTTCGGCATCTCGTCGCTCTCCGCCGTCGAGCGCCGTGCCTGGCGCACCGTCGACGACGTCGTCGCTGCCGGCGAGGCCCTCTACGCCGACCGCGTCGCCGGCAAGTCCTTCGCCGTGCGCGCCCGCCGCGGCGGCGACAAGCGCTTCATCCCCTTCCGCTCCGCCGACGTCGACCGCGCCCTCGGCGCCCGCCTCCTGCCGCGCGCGCGGCGCGTCGACCTCACCCACCCCGAAGTGACGCTGCAGGTCGAGATCCGCACCGGCGAGGCGCTCTTTTCCACCGACGTCATACCCGGCCCCGGCGGCCTGCCGCTCGGCACCGAAGGGCGCGCGCTGGCGCTCGTCTCCGGCGGCTTCGACTCGGCGGTCGCCGCGTGGTCGATCCTGAAGCGCGGCGTGCGGCTCGACTACCTCTTCTGCAACCTCGGCGGCGGCGCCCACCGCGACGGCGTGCTGCAAGTGATGAAGCTCGTCGCCGAGCGCTGGAGCTTCGGCTACCGCCCCAAGCTGCACGCCGTCGACCTGCAACCGATCGTCGAACGCCTGCGCGCCGAGACCGACCCGCGCTACTGGCAGGTGGTGCTCAAGCGGCTGATGCTCCACGCCGCCAATCAGGTGGCGAAGCACACACGCGCCGAGGCGCTGGTCACCGGCGAGGCGGTGGGGCAGGTCTCGTCGCAAACGCTGCGCAACCTGCGCGCGATCGACGAAGTGGCCGAGCTGCCGGTGCTGCGCCCGCTCGCCGCCGCGGACAAAGAGGAGATCGTCGCGCTGGCGCGGAAGATCGGCACCTACGAGCTCTCGGCGGTCGTGGCCGAGTACTGCGCGCTCGCCGCGAAACGTCCGGCCACCCACGCCAAGGTCGTCGCCGTGCGCGCCGAGGAGGGCAAGCTCGACCTCGACGAGATCGCCGTGGCGGTGGCGGCGCGCGAGGTCATCGACTTGAAGGGCCTCGACCTCGCCACCCTTGGCGACCCGTCGCTCGCCGTCGAGTCGATTCCAGAAGGCGCGGCGGTCATCGACCTGCGCTCGCGCGAGGCCTTCGCCGGCTGGCACTGGCCGGGAGCCGAGCACCGCGACTACTTCACCGCGCTGCGCGAGCACGCGAAGCTCGACCGCGGGCGCCGTTGGGTCTTCTACTGCGAGGTCGGTTTGAAGAGCGCCCACCTCGCCGAGCTGATGCGCGCCGCCGGCTTCCAGGCCTGGCACGTCCAGGGCGGCGTCCGGCCTCTGCTGCGCCAGCAGACCGCAGAGGATCCGGCGCTCAAGGCGCTGCTCTCGCCCGCCCTTCTCGATTAACCGCGTTCCGCGCTCGCACGCACTGCGGCGAGCACCTCCTCGACGTCGCGGTGCATCGCCGTGGCGGCGCGTTCGAGCAGCGCGCGGTCGCGCTCGGCGTCGAGGCGGATGAAGAGGGCCGTCGCCTCCGCGAAGACCGTTCCGTCCTCGCCCCAGAGCCTGCTCGCAGTCCACACCTTGCGACCCTCGCGGCGCTCCACCCACGCTTCGAGCGTGGCGTCGGTGCCGAGCGGCAACATGGCGCGGAAGTCGGTGGCGAGGTGGGCGGCGACGGCGATGTGGCCCGCCATCCAGGCCGCGGCGCCCATCGCCTCGTCGAGGACCGCGGCCACGGCGCCGCCGTGGGCGTGGCCGGGCGGGCCGGCGGTACCGGGGCCGAACCAGGCTCGGCCGAGGAGCCGGCCGTCGCTCTCGCGGCGGAAGTAGGCGACGCGCAGGGTGTCGCCCTCGGGGTCGCCGGAGACGAACGAGCCGCGGCCGCCTTCGATGCGGAACGGATCGAGCGGGTGCCAACCGGGCTGGGGTCGCACGGGCGGCGGCACGGCGCGCGCGGAATCGCTCATCGGCGGCACCGATCCTAACCAGAGCCGAGCCGCCCGCGCACCACCTCACCTAACAATCGGCTCGCAGCGTCGGGCCGGGTGGCGGCCGACACGGCGAGGGTGACGCGGA
>DATNCU010000713.1:0-7374 GCA_035607145.1 Thermoanaerobaculia bacterium | reverse complement strand
GACGATGTCGAGGCCCCAGGCGTCGGTCTCGACTGGCGCACCGCCGAGCGACGAGACGGCGTCGACGATGAGTAGCGCGTCGCTCTCCTCGTGCGCCACGCGGGCGAGCTCGGCGAGCGGGTTGAGGACGCCGGTCGAGGTCTCGCTGTGGACGACGGTGATGGCGTCGTAGCGGCTGCGGCGCAGGGCTTGGCGCAGGAGGTCGGGGTCGACCGCGTGTCCCATCGGCACCGCCACCTGGTCCGCCTCGAGGCCGTGCGAGCGCGCGATGGTGTGGAAGCGCTGCGCGAAGGCGCCGTTGACGAGACACAGGACGCGATCGGCGACGGTGGAGGCGACCGCGGCCTCCATCAGCAGCGTGGCGCTGGCGGTGGCGGTGACCACCGGCCGCGAGGTGCGGAAGATCTGCTGCAGAGCCACGGCGACTCGGTCGTAGGCGGCGCGGAACTCCGGCGAGCGATGGGCAACCGGCGGGCGCAGCTGCGCTTCGCGGACGCGTTGCAGGACGTAGGTCGGGCCGGCGAGGAAGAAGCGGATGGGCTCGTCGGTCGTGGTGCGCAGCCGATTGCCTGCGGAATGGGCGGGCGCACCGGCGACGGCGCCGCTGCCGCCGACGAAGGGCTCTATGGCGTCTCCGCTCATCTCACGTCACCGGCTCGGCCGGCGCGAAGGGGTGCGGCTCGCGCAGCGTGGCGACGAGCTGCGCAACAGTCAGCTGCCGCTGCTTGCCGCCGGGAATGGTGACGCGCCAGGCATCTTCGCCCGCAGGCGAGAGCAACGGCGCGTCGGCCTCGCCGCGCACCAGCACCAGCGCGCAGCCGAGGAACTGCTGGCGCATGAGCTCGCGCATTCGCGCCGGGCCCTTGCGTGGGCGTGCCGCCAGCGTCCAGCTCTCCCCCACCGTCACCGCGCGGTCGCTCCCGGCGTCGAGCGCAGCACGCAGCTCAGGAGGTGGCGGCGAAGGCGCCGGCAGCTCCAACCAACCGACGCGCAGACCCGCGGCGGCCGCGGCACGAACCAACGGCTCGTACACGCTCGCCTCTTCGGCGACTCGCAGCAGGTGGATGCGACGCACGCGCGGCTCTCAGTCGTAGAGCAGGCAGCGCTCGCGTCGTTGGTGAAATATCGCCTCGTCGGCCGCCCACGAATCGACCCACGCGGTGCAGCCGGCGCCCGACTCAAGCCCGCGGCGCAATTCGTCGCAGCCGGCGAGGAGGTCGACCGCGGGCCGGTCCTGCACGAACTCGTAGGGCTCGGCGCGCCAGAACGCCTCGCCATCCGACAGCTCGAACAACGCCTGCAGCACCTCGACGCCGGCGCGGTACGAAGGCAGCGCCGCAGCGTCGCCCACCACCACCTCGACGCCGCCGCACACGCCGCCCGCATGCTTCTGGAACTGCGGCCGGAAGTACATCGGCAGGAACGAGACGCCGGCGATGCCGCGTTCGGCGAGCCGCCGCGCCAGCTCCACCGGATGCAGCCACGGCGCGCCGAAGACGTTGAACGGCCGCGTCGTGCCGCGCCCCTCCGACACCCGCGTGCCTTCGAGCAGGCACAGCCCCGGGTAGACGACGGCCGCGGCGAAGGTCGGCATGTTGGGCGACGGCGCGATCCACGGCCGCGCCGTCTCCGGCCACAGCATCGAGCGGCTCCAGCCTTCCAGCCGCCAGACCTCGAGCCCGTCCGGGTCGGCGGCGCCGCCGTTGCCGCGTGCGATCTCCAACCGCACGATCTCGCCCAGCGTCAGGCCGTGCCGCACCGGATGCGCGAAGGCGCCCACGAACGACTCGTAACCGGGCTGCCGCAGGTTGCCCTCGACCACCTCGCCGCCGAGCGGGTTCGGGCGGTCGAGCACCCACACCTCGCAGCCGGCGGCGAGCGCCACCTCCGCCGCCCAGGTCGCCGTTGCGGCGTAGGTGTAGTAGCGGCTGCCCACGTCCTGCAGGTCGATGAGCAGCAGGTCGAGCCCGGCGAACGCTTCCGCTTCGGGGCGCAGCGTGTGCTCGGCGTGGCCGTAGAGCGAGCGGATGGGCACGCCGGTCCACGGGTCGCGCTGGTCCTCGCTGGGCACCATGTCCTGCTCGACACCGTAGTAGCCGTGCTCGGGGCCGAAGAGCACCGATGGCGCGCCGCCGTCGCTCGCGGCGAGCGCTACGTGTGCCGGCCGCAGGTCGGCGGTCACCGAGGCGTGGTGGGCCAGCAGCCCGTAGCGGCGGCCGCGCAGACGGTGCGCGTCCGCCAGCAGACGATCGAGGCCAGTCTGGATCAGCGCCGCCACGGGCCGCTCCTACCGCCGCTCTTGCTGTCCAGCTGCAGGTCGGTGATTACGGCGCCGCGCTCCACCGCTTTCACCATGTCGTAGAGCGCCAGCGCCGCGGCCGCGCAAGCGGCGAGCGCTTCCATCTCGGCACCGGTACGGGCGGTCGCGACGACGCGTGACTTGATCACAACGCCCTGCGCGTCGGGCGCGATCTCGATCTCCACCTGGTCGAGCGGCAGCGGATGCGCGAGCGGCACCAGCGTCGAGGTCGCCTTCGCGCCCTGGATGCCGGCGAGCCGCGCCACGGCGACGGCGTCCCCCTTCGGCAGATCGCTCAGCCGCGCCACGATGTCGGCGCCGAGCCGCACGTGGCACGAGGCCTCGGCAACGCGTCGCGTCACCGCCTTTTCCGACACGTCGACCATGCGGGCGGTGCCCGACTCGTCGAGGTGGGAGAACGGTTTGCGTTCGGTCATCCTGAGGTCACCGCATGGCGCTCGGCCGAGCGCGATGGTACCAGCGTCGCCGCGCCTCTCTCCGCGGGCGCCTTGTTACCATCGCCAGCCGTGCCCGCCCCGCGACTCGCCATCGTGGTGCCGACGCTCGACGAGGAGCCGGCAGTGCGAGAGAACCTCGCCGCGGCGATCGCCGCCGCCGACGAGGTGGTGGTCTCCGACGGCGGCAGCCGCGACCGCACCTGCGAGGTCGCCGGGAGCCTCGGCGCCCGCGTCGTCGAGGGCCCCGCCGGCCGCGGCGCGCAGCTCAACCGCGGCGCCGCCGCCACCGACGCCGAGCTGCTGCTCTTTCTCCACGCCGACACTACGCTGCCCGCAGGCGCCGCGGACGCGGTTCACGCCGCCGTCGCGAGCGGCTGCTGCGGTGGCGGTTTCCGGGTGCGCTTCGAGCCGACGCGGCCACTCTTCCGCTTCGGTGCCGCCATCGCCAATGCGCGTTCGCGCTTCACCGGCATCGCGCTCGGCGACCAAGCGCAGTTCGTCACCCGCGAAACGTTTGCGCGCCTCGGTGGCTACCGCGAGTGGCCGCTGCTCGAGGACCTCGACTTCGCGCGGCGCCTCAAGCGCGCGGGCCGCGTCGCCATGCTGCCGCTCGCCGTCACCACCTCGGCGCGCCGCTTCGTCCAGCGCGGGCCCGTGCGCACGGTCGCCACCAACTGGCTGATCTGGACGCTGTCCGCCTGCGGCGTGCCGCCGGCGCGGCTGGTACGTCTCTACCGCGACGTGCGGTGAACGGGGCCACTGCGGCCGCGCGCCACGCGCGGCCGTGGACCCCTACCCGTTGACGGTGCTCTTGAGGTCCTTGCCGGCCTTGAAGCGGACGTTCTTGCTGGCGGGGATCTGGATGGCCTCGCCCGTCTTCGGGTTGCGGCCGGTGCGCGCCGCGCGCTCGCTGGGCGCGAAGCTGCCGAGGCCGGGCACCTGCACGCGCTCGCCGCGCTCCAGGTGCATGCAGACCACTTCGACGAACGACTCGAAGGCCTCGCTGGCCTGCTTCTTCGAGATCCCTTCCACGTTGTCGGCAATGAAATCGACGATGTCGGACTTGCCAGCCATCACGCCTCCTGGTCAGCGATCGAATACTGAAGTGTGCGGGAAACGATAGGCGACCCCCCTGGAGGTGTCAATGCAGCGCGGGCCTACGCGCGCGCGAACACCTGCACGGTGAAGCCGTCGTGATCTCCCGCCGGCAGCACGCGCCAACGGCCCGGCGCCTCGATGCCGGCGGCGAGCGCAGGCTCGAGATGCTCGGCGAGCGCGCGCGCTCGCATCGCCGGGTGCGCGGCGAGGTAGCGCTCCGCCACCTGCTCGTTCTCCTCGGCCTCCAGCGAGCAGGTGATCGCCACCAGCACGCCGCCGGGTGCGAGCAGCGCCGCGCTTTGCGCCAGCAGGCGCTCGCCCTGCGCCGCGAGGCGGCCGATCTCGGACTCCGACAAGCGCCATTTGAGCTCGGGGTTCTTGCGCAAAGTGCCGGTGCCCGAGCAGGGCAAGTCGAGGACAACGCGGTCGAAGGCGGCGATGAAGGGCGGCTGAGCGGCGTCGGCGGCGAGCGCGGCCAGCGGGCGGCGCAAGCGCCGCAGGTTCTGCCGCAACGTCGAGAGGCGCGCGAGCCCGGCGTCGGCGACGGTCGCGCGGATACCGGGCTCGGCTGCGAGCAGCGCGAAGGTCTTACCGCCCGGCGCCGCAGCGGCGTCGAGCACGCGCTCGCCGGCGCGCGGCGGCGGCAGCAGCGCGGCGGCCTGGCTCGCCTCGTCCTGCACGTAGCAGTCGCCGTCGCGGAACGCCGCCGTCGTCAGCGGGTTTCCCTGCCGCACAGTGAGCCCCAGTGGCGAGAGCCGCGTCGGCTCGACCTCGAGCCCTTCGTCGATCAGCCGCTCGGCCAGCATCTCGCGGCCGCCGCGGTCGCGGAAGGCGAGCAGCTGCATCGCCTTCGGCCGGTTGTTGGCGGCAAGCAGCAGCCGCGTGCGCGCCTCGCCGAAGCGGTCGAGCCACCTGCGCACCAGGAAATCCGGATGGCTCGCCTCGATGGCCAACCTGCGCACCGGATCGGGATCGTCCACCGGCCAGGCATCGAGGCTGCGGTCGCGCGCCACGCGGCGCAGCACGGCGTTGACGAAGCTCGCGCCGCCGCGGTGGGTGCGCCCTTGCGCCTGCTCCACCGCCTCGTCGACCGCCGCGTAGGGCGGCACGCGCTCGAGGAAGAGCAGCTGGTAGGCGCCGATGCGCAACGTCGCGTGCAGGGCGGGGTCGATGTCGGCGAGCCGGCGGTTGCTCGCCCGCACCAGGACGTCGTCGAGGCGGCGCAGCCAGCGCAGCGTGCCGAGCACGAGCTCGCGCAGCAGCGCCTGGTCGCGCTCGTCGAAACGTTCGAGGGCGCCGCGCAGGAACAGCTCGACGGGCGACGAGGCGGCGAGCGTGCGCTCCAGCACCCACGCCGCCGCGGCGCGCACGTTGTCCTCGGGGCTGCGGCGCGGGGTCAGCCGCCGCGTGCGGTCGGGCGGGCGTTGGCGCGCGCCCATCTCAGGAAAACCGCGCATCCGCACCCAGTCGTTCTCCGCGCAGCAGCTCTTCGGGCAGGAGCGCGCGCCGGCCCGGACGCTGCAGGCGCTCGACGCCGAACACCGTCCCTTCGCCACAGGCGACGGCGAGCGCTCCGTTGCGCATCCCGAGCAGGCTGCCGGCGGGCTCGCCGCTCGACTCGGCGAGCGGTTGACCGGCGAGCAGCTTGATCGGCGCCGCCGCCAGCTCGGCGCTCGCTCCCGGCCAGGGGGTGAAGGCGCGCAGCTGCCGCGACACCGCGGCGGCGGGCCGGGTCCAGTCGACGCGGCCTTGTTCTCTTGTCACGCGCGGCGCGTAGGTGACGCCCTCGCTCGGCTGAGGTGTCTCCACCAGCGTGCCCGCTTCGAGGCCCGCGAGCGCCTCCAGCATCAAAGCGGCGCCGAGGTGCGCGAGGCGCGGCAGCAGCTCCCCGGCTGTTTCGTGGCCGGCGATGCGGGTGCGGCCCTGCAGCAGCACCGGGCCGGTGTCGAGCCCCTCTTCCATGCGCATGATGCTGACGCCGGTCTCCTCGTCGCCCGCGAGGAGCGCCGCTTGAACGGGCGCGGCGCCGCGGTGACGCGGCAGCAACGAGGCGTGCACGTTGACGCAGCCGAGCCGCGGCGCCTCGAGCAGCGCGCGCGGGAAGATCTGGCCGAAGGCCGCGACGACGATGAGGTCCAGCTGCAGTGCGCGCACCCGCTCCACGGCCTCCTGATCCCTGACGCGCAGCGGCTGCCAGACCTCGATCCCCTGCTCGCGAGCCCAGCGCGCCACCACGGGCGCCTGTACGCGCTGGCCGCGACCGGATGGACGGTCGGGCTGCGTCACCACGACGAGCGGAGCTCGCCCCGCCGACACCAGCGCCTGCAGCGTCGGCAGCGCGAAGTCGGGAGTGCCGAAGAACGCCAGCCGTTCGACCCGCTCGATCACGCGCCGGATGGTACCGCAGGGCCCTCATGCGACCGGTCGTTCACGTATAGCCACGGCCGAAGCGGGTTTTCAGCGCCACGACCTCTCTAACCAACGCTACGCTCCGGCAGCGAGGAGGTGGAGATGCGCCTGGTCGCGCTCATCGTGTCCGTTGCGGCGGTGACGGCTGCCCATGTCTCAGCACCTGCAACCGAGCCTTCGTCGATCCGCGTCGACCCCGTGCTGTTCTCCAACCTGCGCTACCGGCCGCTGCACTTCACGCGTGGCGGCCGCTCCACCGCCGTCGCCGGCGTGCCCTCCGAGCCCTTCACCTTCTACTTCGGCAGCATCGGCGGCGGGGTCTGGAAGACAACGGACGCCGGCACGAAATGGAACAACGTTTCCGACGGCTTCTTCGAAGCGGGCTCGGTCGGTGCAATCGCGGTCTCCGAATCATCGCCCGAGGTCGTCTACGTCGGCACCGGCACCGCCTGCCTGCGCACCAACGTCTCTCCCGGCGTCGGCATGTACCGCTCGAGCGACGGCGGCCGCACCTGGGTGCACGCCGGGCTGCGCGACGCCGGGCAGATCGGACGCGTGCGGATCCACCCCACCAACCCCGACCTCGTCTACGCGGCGGTGCTCGGCAACGTGTTCGCTCCCACGCCCACGCGTGGCGTGTTCCGCTCGCGCGACGGTGGGAAGAGCTGGCAGAAAGTGCTCTTCGTCGACGAGCAAACCGGCGCCTCGGACGTGGTGCTCGACCCCGCCGATCCGCGCGTCCTCTACGCCGGCACCTGGACAGTCGACCGCAAGCCGTGGACGCTCGACAGCGGCAGCACGCGCGGCGCGATTTACAAGTCGACCGACAGCGGCGACACCTGGACGCGCGTCACGGGCGGCCTGCCGACTGGGATGGTCGGCCGCACCACCCTCGCCGTGTCGCGCGGCAAGCCGGGCCGAGTGTGGGCGCTCGTCCAGGCGACCGAGGAGGAAGGCGGCCTCTTCCGTTCCGACGATGCCGGCGCGACCTGGCAGCGCGTCAACGGTGACCCCGAGCTCACCTCGCGCGCGTTCTACTTCGGCCACCTGATCGCCGACCCCGTCGACCCCGACACCGTCTTCGTGCTCAACATCGGCCTGATGAAGTCG
>DATNCU010000709.1:0-2398 GCA_035607145.1 Thermoanaerobaculia bacterium | reverse complement strand
AAGTCGGTGGCGAGGTGGGCGGCGACGGCGATGTGGCCCGCCATCCAAGCCGCGGCGCCCATCGCCTCGTCGAGCACTGCGGCCATGGCGCCGCCGTGGGCGTGGCCGGGCGGGCCGGCGGTGCCGGGACCGAACCAGGCGCGGCCCATGAGTCGGCCGTCGCCCTCGCGGCGGAAGTAAGCGACGCGCAGCGTGTCGCCTACGGGGTCGCCGGAGACGAACGAGCCGCGGCCTCCTTCGATGCGGAACGGGTCGAGTGCCTTCCACCCGGGCTCGGGTCGCACCGGCGGCGGCACGGTGCGCGCGGGCTCGCTCATCGGCAGGCGCGATCCTAACAACTCGCATCGCGCGTCGGGCGGACCACGGGCTGCCCGGTATCCGGAAGGTACAATCCGAGCCACCACCGATGAGCGACACCCTCGCCCCCGGCGAGCTCCTGCCGCTGTCCGCCGACTGGTTCCGCGCGCTGGCCGAGACCACCGCGGTGGCCATCTTCGTCTACGACAGCGAGAGCATCCTCTACGCCAACCCCGCGGCGCGCGAGCTCTCCGGCTACGACGAGGAGGAGGTGCTCGCCCTCCGCCTCGACAGCTTCATCGTCCCCGAGCACCGCGGCTGGGCGCGCGCCTCGCGCCTGCGCCGCATCGGTGGCGACCCGACGCCGGCGCGCTTCGAGCTGCAAGTGCAGAGGAAGGACGGCGAGCGCCGCTGGCTGCTGTTCACCGGCGCCACCATCCAGTGGGGCGGCGCGCCGGCCGGCCTCGGCACCGCCATCGACATCACCGACCGCATCCGCGCCGAGGCCGCGTTGCGCCGCCAGGTGCGCTTCGAGCAGGCGATGGCGGAGGTGACCCGGCTCTTCCTGCAGCTGCCGGTAGCGCAGCTGCCGCGCGGCGTCGGCTACGCCTTCGAGCGCTTCGGGCCGCTCGCCGAGGTGGAGCGGGCGCAGCTCTTCCTCTTCGGCGACGGCGTCGCCCGCTGCGCCACGCGCTGGCGCGCCGACGGCGGCATCGCCGCCGACTTCGAGGAACTCACCTTCGCGGTGGAGGACTTCCCGTACTCGATGGCCGCCTTCGGCCGCCGCGAGGCGGTGCGCATCGACGACGACGCGGCACTGCCGGCGGCCGCGGCGGGCGAGCGTGCGCTCTGCGCCGAGGCCGGCATCCGCGCCGCCGTGCTGGTGCCGCTCGTCGGCGGCGAGCGCAGCATCGGCTTCCTCTCCTTCGAGGTGTTCAGCGGCCCGCGGCAGTGGAGCGCCGAGGTGCTCGGCATGTTCACCATCCTCGCCGAGGTGCTCGCCGGTGCCTTCGAGCGCGAGCGCGCCGAGCTCGAGCTGCTGCACAGCCGCGAGCGCCTGGAGCTGGCGCAGAAGGCCGGCCGCAGCGTGGTGTGGGAGTGGGACATCGACAACGACGCTTTGTTCGTGCCTCAGGTGTCGACCGAGCTATTCGGCGTCGCCGCCGACGAGGTGCCGAAGAGCGGCGTCGAGCTGATGAGCCTGATCCCGGCCGCCGACCAGGATGCCATCCACGACGCGCTGCGCCGCGCCATCCACCAGGGCGAGCCCTACGTGCTCGAGCACCGCGTCGTCACGCCTGAAGGAGGGCTGCGGTGGCTGGCGGTGCGCGGGCAGCTCATCGCCGACGAACGCGGCCGCCGCATCCTCGGCGTCTCGGCCGACGTCACCGAGCACAAGCTCGCCGAGGAGGCGCTGCTCGCCGAGCAGGAGCGCGCCGCCGTCACCCTCGCCTCGATCGGCGACGGCGTCGTGCGCACCGACGCCGAGGGGCGCGTCGACTACCTCAACGCCGTCGCCGAGCAGCTCACCGGCTTCACGCTGGCCGAGGCACTGGGGCGGCCGCTAGGCGAGGTCTACCACGTGGTCGACGAGCTCACCGGCCAGCCGCGCCCCAACCCGGTGGACAGCTGCCTCGCCGAGGGCGACGTGGTGGTGCTCGCCGGCCAGAGCCTGCTGCTGCGCCAGGACGGCGAGCAGTTCGCCGTGCGCGACTCGGCGGCGCCGGTGCGCGACCGCGGCGGCGCCATCACCGGCGCCGTGCTCGTCTTCCAGGACATCACCCAGCTGCGCGGGCTCGAGCAGGAGATGCTCTATCTCGCGCGTCACGATTCGCTCACCGGGCTGATCAACCGGCGCGAGCTCGAGCGCCAGCTCGAGGCGGAGATCGCGGCGGCGGCCAGCGGCGAGCGCCGCCACGCGCTCTGCTACCTCGACCTCGACGAGTTCAAGCTGGTCAACGACACCTGCGGCCACGTCGCCGGCGACGAGCTGCTGCGCCAGCTCACTTCGCTCTTGGCGAGCCAGGTGCGCGAGTCCGACGTGCTGGCGCGCCTGGGCGGCGACGAGTTCGGCATCCTGGTGCGCGACTGCAGCGTCGAC
>DATNCU010000706.1:0-9973 GCA_035607145.1 Thermoanaerobaculia bacterium | reverse complement strand
CGCCGACGCACCGCCGATCGACGTCCTCGTCGTGCCTTCCGGCGAGCACAACATGGACAGCGACCTCGGCAACGAGGCGCTGATCGCCTGGCTCACGAAAACCGGCAAGTCGGCGCGCTACGTGGTGTCGCTGTGTGACGGCGCCTTCCTGCTCGCCCGCGCCGGGTTGCTGCAGGGGCGTCTCGCCACCACCTTCCCGGCCGACCAGGACCGCTTCGCGCAGATGTTCCCCAAGCTCGAGCTGCGCCGCGGCGTCAGCTTCGTCCACGACGGCCCGGTTCTCACCTCGGTCGGCGGCGCCCGCAGCTACGACGCGGCGCTCTACCTCGTCGACCACCTCTACGGCGAGCAAGTGGCGAAGGACGTGGCCAAGGGCCTCGTGCTGCCCTGGCCGCCGGGCGGCGGTGAGGAGCCGCTGCCGGCGCTCGTCGTGCGCTACCAGGAAGTGACGAAGAAGTAGCGCCGGCTACGGTAAGGCGGGGCCGGCGCGCGCTCGGTTCCGCGAGCGCTGATCCGCACCGGCGTCCCTTTGCGCGCTGGGGAGTAGTACGCGGTCCATCCGACCTCGCAGAGGAGACCCCCATGCTCGAGAGGCGTTCGATCCTGACCGTCGCGTTGCTCGTCCTCATCGCCACCTCCGGCGCCGCCTTCGCCGCCGGCTCTCCCGGCGGTCACCTCGGCATCACCGAGGTCGCCGTCGACGACGGCACGTCCACGATCGTCATCACCGGCCACGACTTCGGGCCGGCGTCGAAGCTCACGGTGACGCTGGGCGAGATCGGCGACGTCACGCCGCTGTGCACGGCGGCGCTCGGCGGCGACCCGCAGACCATCACCTGCGACTTCTCGGGCACCGGCGGCCTGCCGCCGGCCGGCGATTACCTGCTCACCGTCGCCACCGGCAACGGGCAGAGCCAGAGCGACGAATACGCGCTCACCATCGGCGGCGCGGGGCCCGCCGGCCCGCCCGGCTCGCCGGGACCCGCCGGTCCGGCAGGTCCCGCCGGTCCTGCGGCTCCCCCGGGTCCCGCGGGCCCTCCCGGTCCTGCAGGTCCCGCGGGTCCTGCCGGCCCCGCCGGCCCCCCGGGCCCGCCCGGCGCCGGCACCTCCACCTTCTACACCCGTTCCGCGGTGGCGCTGGCCGTGGACGGCGTCAACGTGGAGACGATCAGCGCCACTGCGTTGTGCGATGCCGGCGACGTGGTCGTCGGGGGTGGGATCGATCACGACGTGATCACACCCGGTACCGGCCACAGCACGCCGGTCGACATCAGGAGCAGGCCGAATGCCGCGGGCACGGGCTGGGAGGGGAAGATCGAGCGCATCATGACCATCGGCTCCAAGCTCGAGGTCTACGCGCGCTGCGCCGACGTGACGCCGTAAGCGCGAATGGCGCCATAATCGGCGCATGCTCGACTCGTTGTACGCGAGGATCTCGGCCTGGAACCAGTGGCCTTTGCTGGCGCTGGTGATCGTCATCGCGGTGCTCTGCAGCCAAGGGTTCGATCGGCGCAAGGGAGTGCTCAAGGCTGCCTGCGTCAAACTGCACCCGGGGGACGAGCGGTGTGAGGGCGAGCTGACCCTCGACAGTCGCGTCTACAACAAAGCGGAGCGTCGCCTGGGCTACAACCAGGCGGACGTGCGCACGCTGCTCGACCTCCTCGGGGAGAAGGGCAGGAGGATCTACGGGCAGACCGAGCTGTCCCTCGACCTCGCCTTCCCGATCGTTTACGGTCTGCTGTTCGTCATCCTGCTCGCGCACCTCTTCTCCGCGCGACACGCATGGGTGCTGCTGTTCCCGCTCGCCGGCGTGACCTTCGACGTGCTCGAGAACGTGAGCGTGGCCACCATGGCTTTGACCAACGACGAGAAGCTCGCCGCAGCGGCGTCGGCATTCACGCTCACCAAGAGCGCCTTCCTGCTGGCGAGTGCGCTGCTGATCATCTTCGGCGCCTTGCGCGGCCTGTTCGGCCACGGCGCCTGACTCGCGGCGCGCGGCCACCTTCGGCCACGCGGCACGGTGCCGGCCGCGGTGGTAGCTTCGCCGCCATGGCTCGCGCCGCCACTGCTCCCCGCCGCGCCGCCGGTGCAGTGATCGTCCGCCGCGACGGCGGCGAACCGCGCTACCTGCTGCTGCGCGCCTTTCGCTACTGGGACTTCCCGAAGGGCGGCATCGCGCCGGGCGAGGAGCCGCTGGCGGCGGCGCTGCGCGAGGTGGAGGAGGAGACGACCCTCACCGCCGTGCGCTTTCCGTGGGGCGAGGCGTATCGCGAGACGCCCCCCTACGCCGGCAACAAGGTGGCGCGCTACTACGTGGCCGAGCCGGCTGCAGGTGCAGGTGAGGTGCGGCTGCCGGTCTCGCCCGAGCTCGGGCGCCCCGAGCACCACGAGTTCCGCTGGCTGCCCTACGAGCAGGCGCGGGCGCTGCTCGGCGAGCGGCTGCAGCCGATCCTCGACTGGGCCCACGCCCTGGTTCGCGGCGGGGATTAATTACGCGGCGCCGGCCGAGCCGCCGGTGCGAGAATGCCGGCGATGGCCGCCCTGCCGCCTGTCGCCCCGGAAGCCGCCGGCGAGCTCGCTCACCTGCTGCAGACCTCGATCTCGCCTATCGCCCTGATCTCGGGCGTCGGCCTGCTGCTGCTGTCGATGACCAACCGCCTGTCGCGGGTGATCGACCGCTCGCGCTCGCTCAGCGCCGCCCTGCGCGCCGGCGCCAGCGATGCCGCCGCCGCGAGCGAGCGCTCGCAGTTGCGGGTGCTGGCGAAGCGGGCGCGCCTGCTGTGGATCGCCATCGCCTCGGTGATGATCACCGTGCTCTGCGCCTGCACGATGGTCCTGCTGCTCACCGCCATGGCCTTCCTGCAGGTGAACCTGCGCGTCGCGGTGGTGAGCCTGTTCTTCATCGCCCTGCTGGCGCTGCTCGTCTCGGCGGTGGTCTTCTTCGCCGACGTGTTGCTGTCGCTGCGCGCGCTGCGCACCGAGATGGGCGACGCCTGGGGCGGCCCGGGGGCTGAGGAATAGCTGTCGAAGTGAGGGTGTCTCTATCATCGAGGCGGAGCAATCCGACCGCCCGCGGCGCCCGAACATACGGCTGCGGGTGGCGATCCCGCCCAGCGACGGAGACCCCACGATGAACAAGATTGCATCGAAGGCGCTCGGCGCCCTTGCCCTGGCGGTGGTGTGGACCGCGGCGACCAGCTGCGGCGCCCGCGCCGCCAACGGACATGAGACCGGAAAGGCCGATGCCGGTGGGGCGCGCAGCGTCACCGCGGCGGCGGCCGGAAAGGAGCCTTGGAAGATGTTCGAGAAGCCCAGCGACGAGGAGCTGCGCCAGAAGCTCAGCCGTGAGCAGTACGAGGTGACTCAGCACGAGGGCACCGAGCCCCCGTTTCGCAACGAGTATTGGGACAACCACGCCGACGGCATCTACGTCGACGTGGTGTCGGGGGAGCCGCTGTTCTCCTCGCGCGACAAGTACGACTCCGGCACCGGTTGGCCGTCGTTCACCCGGCCGCTCGACAAGGGCAACGTCGTCGAGAAGACCGACAGCAAGTTCGGGATGATGCGCACCGAGGTGCGCAGCAAGCACGGCGACTCCCACCTCGGCCACCTCTTCCCCGACGGGCCGCGGCCGACCGGGATGCGCTACTGCATGAACTCGGCGTCGATGCGCTTCATCCCCGTCGACCGGCTGGAGGCGGAGGGGTACGGGCAGTACCTGAAGCTGTTCGAGCAGCCGGCGAAGAAGTAGCGGCGGCGCGCCGCTCCGGCTGAAGACGGATGGAAGCTCGGACGGGTGGGGACGGCCCCGCCCGTCTGTCTCTTCGGCCCGCATCGGTTGACAGTGGGCGAGCGTCACGGGAAGCTCGCGCGGATGCTCCGCGACGACGAGCCTCGCCGGCCTCGCCCGATTCGGCGGGTGCTGGCTGGTGTCGGGTTGGCGGCGGCCGCGCTGCTCGGCGCCGCCGCGGCCAACCGTCCCGCCGCGCCGCCGCGGACCGATCCGCAGGCCGCGGAGCGCCTGCGGGCGCACCTCGCGTTCCTCGCCGACGACCTGCTCGAGGGGCGCTTCACCGGCTCACCCGGCTACGAGATCGCGGCGCGCTACGTGGCGGCGCAGTTCCGCCAGCTGGGGCTGCGGCCGGTCTCCGCCGGCTCCTACCTGCTGCCGGTGCCGCTGGTCGCCTCGAACATCGACGTCGACAGCGTCGCGCTCGAGATCGTCGCCGGCGGCAAGCGCACGCCGCTGCCCTGGGCTGACGGCTTCGTCGCGGACGGCAGCACGCTCGAGGACAACAGCGAGGCCGAGGCGCCGGTCGTCTTCGTCGGCTACGGCGTCGAGGCGCCCGAGCTCGGCTGGGACGACTACGCCGGCCGCGACGTGCGCGGCAAGCTGCTGCTGGTGATGCGCGGCGGGCCGGCGCGCTTCCCGCACGACGAGCGGGCCTACCACGCGCATTCCGAGCGCAAGCGCGCAATCGCCGCGGCTCATGGCGCCGCGGGTGTGCTCACCTTCCGCGACGCGGCGGAGGCTGCCCGCTCGCCCTGGCAGCGCTACGCCGCCAATGCCGGCAAGCGGCCGAGCATGGACTGGCTCGAGCCCGACGGCACGCCGCACGGCGCGCACCGCGGCCTGCGCGTGCAGGCGACGCTGAGCGATACCGGCATCACGACGCTGCTCGCGGCCGCCGGCCGCGAGCTCGGCGACACGGCGCCGGCGATGCAGGAAGGCGGGCGCGGCTTCGACCTCGGCGTGAGCGTGCGGCTCGCCTACCGCTCGCAGCGGCGGCAGCTGCAGAGCTCCAACGTGGCCGCGCTGCTGCCCGGCGCCGACTCCGCGCTCGCCGGCGAGGTGGTGGTGCTCAGCGCCCACCTCGACCACCTCGGCCGCGGTGCCGCGGTGGACGGCGACGAGATCTACAACGGCTTCTACGACAACGCCATGGGCTCGGCGCTGCTGCTGGAGACGGCGCGCGCGTTCGCTAGTGCGCAGCAGCGGCCGCGGCGGTCGCTGCTCTTCCTCGCTGTCACCGGCGAAGAGCGCGGCCTGCTCGGTTCCGAGCACTTCGCCGCGCACCCGCCGGTGGGCCTCGGCCGCGTGGTGGCCGACGTCAACCTCGACATGCCGCTCTTCCTCCACCCGGTGGCCGACGTCATCGCCTTCGGCGCCGAACACTCGTCGCTCCAAGCGCCGGCGGAGCGTGCCGCGCGTGCCGCTGGCTTCGCGCTCGCCGCCGACCCCATCCCGGAGGAAGTCATCTTCGTGCGCAGCGACCAATACTCCTTCGTGCAGCGCGGCGTTCCCTCAGTGTTCCTGGTGCCCGGCTTCACCTCGCGCGACCCCAAGGTCGACGGCGAGGCGGCGTTCCGCGGCTTCCTCAACACCCACTACCACCAGCCGAGCGACCAGGCCTCGCTGCCGGTCGACTGGCCCTCCGCCGTGCGCTTCCTGCAGGCCAACGTGTTGCTGGCGCGCGAGATCGCCGACGACGCACGAGCGCCGGCGTGGAAGCCCGGCGACTTCTTCGGCAAGACCTTCGGTCCCGCCGCGCCTGCCGCTGTGGCGCCGCCGGCCCGCCACAGCGAGCGCTAGCGGCTAACGCTGGAAGGCGTAGGAGACCTTGAAGAACATCTGCCGGTCGGACGGCTGCAGGTCGCTCCTGTCGTCGAGCTCGCGGCCGTCGGCGTAGCCGACGAAGAGCACGGTCTGCCAGTTGAGCTTGTAGGCGAAAACCGCCGAGCTGGTGAAGCCGCCGCTCTCGCGCGAGAAGTCCTCGGGGTGGAGATAGAGGGAGAGGTCGCGCTCGGTGTGCACCCACTCGCCGATCAGCCGTACCCAGGAGCGCGAGCTGAAGGTGTAGTTGGCGCGCAGCCGCGCCACGTCGGCGGTGAACAGCCGGCCCGACCGCCCCGCTTCGTCGGTGACGTCGATCTGGCGGCGGCTGCCCGAGAGCCTGAGCAGCAGGTGGTCGGTGGGGCGGATGTCGCTCGTCAGGCTCAGCGTGCCGCCGTCGCCGAGACGGTCGTTGGCGAAGTCGATCTGGTCGCCCAGGTTGCCGACCAGCGACAGGTACGAAAAGACCTGCCCCGGCTGGATGTCGACCTGGGGGTGGAGCTGCGTGTAGCGGAAGGTCTTCTCGATCCCCCGCCGCTCGCCCGTCTCACCCTCGAGGCGAATGAAGGAGTTGAGCTTCGCGTCGAGCCCCACCGCCGGTCGGAAGGCCCAGTTGAGCAGCTCGCCCGAGGGGTCTTCGTCGCGCCAGCCGGCGGCGGAGACGCGCAGCCGCGACACCGGCTTGTCCTTGGGGCGGAAGGTGTAGCCGATCTCCTCGTAGGCCTCGCTGTAGCCCACCTGCGGCAGGAAGCCGTTGTCGGCGCGGAACTCGTGGCTGAGCTTCTGCACCTGCACGTAGTTGTCCCAGTGCGTCGCCTGGTGGGACCAGTTGAACAGCGCGGCAGTGCCCGACAACGTCCGCCCGTCCCACTCCCCCGCGAGGTCGGGGCGCTTCGGCGTCTCGCTGCGGCTCACCAGCACCTGCGCCGCCAAGGTGTCCTGCGGCGTCGGCTGCCAGCGCGCGTCGGGGCCGACGACGCGGTTGTAGGCGCCGCCGTCGATCTCGCGGCCGGTGTAGAGCATGCTGACGAAGCTGCCCGCCGGACCGAAGTCGCGCCGCCAGCGCCCGATGGCGACCTTGGAGTGGAAGTCCTGCTCGGCGAAGGTCGAGCTGTTGGTGCCCGGAAGGATGGCGAGCCCGCCGCCCTCGTCCTCGCCCAGCAGCAGCGTGTAACTGCTCTTGCCGCTCTGCCCGGTAGAGCGCAGGCCCCAGCGGGGCGAGTTGAAGCTGCGCGTGTAGACCGCCTGCAGCGGCGTCGAGAAGAGGTCGATGCCTTCGAGGAAGAACGGCCGGCGCTCGGGGAAGAAGAGGGCAAAGCGCTCGTTGGCGGAGATCTGTGCGGCGTCGGACTCGATCTGCGAGAAGTCGGGGTTGACGGTGGCGTCGACCACCAGGTTGGGGTTGGGCACCCACTTGCCGTCGACGCCGAAGTCCCCCTCGGCGCCCTGGTTCTCGAGCGAGCTGCCGAGGCCGCTCTTCGGCAGCGCCGTCTGGTTGCCGGTGGCGAAGGGCGCCACCACCCAGTGGCTGCCCGACGGCAGACCGGCGAGCCCCACCAGCGGCCGCGTGTTGCAGATGAAACAATTGCTGTCCCGCGGCAGCCGTGAAGTGAACATCTGGTAGCGGAACTCGCGCGGCCAGTTGCGGTAGAGCAGGATCCGCCACTGCGCCGGGTCGCTCTCCTCGTAGCGCAGCGACGAGAAGGGGACGCGGATCTCCAGCGTCCAGCCGTTCTCGGTGATGCGGCCGGCGCTGTCCCAGTAGAAGTCCGGCGAGTTGTCCTCGCCCGACGCATCCGAGCTGATGGCGTCGTACTGGATGCCGCGCGGGTTGGCGAGGAACATCTGCGCCGTCTTGCCGTCGTTCTTGGGGTCGACGATGATGCCGCCGTAGTCGGTGTAGCTGGGCACGAAGTCATGATCGCCGTAGGGCGCCTTGATCCTCTTTGGATCCGGGTCCTGGAAGCGGAAGGCGGCGTAGAAGAACTGGTCGTCGTAGGCGAGCCAGGCGACGTTCTTCACCTTCGGTTCGAGGTTGTCGCCGGGGCGGGTCTCGAACCAGGTGTCGATCTGCTGGACCTCCCGCCAGGCGGCGTCGGAGAGGTCGCCGTCGATGGTGATGGGGGCGCGCACGCGCTCGATGCGCAGGGGCGGCAGCGCGGCGGCGGCGGGAGGTGCCGTGGGCGGCTCGGCCGGAGCGGGCGGCGGAGTCTGCGCGGCGACGGCCGTGGCCAGCGCGGCGGCGATCCAAGGCGCGAACGCGAGGCCGCGACGGAGCGAAGAAGCTGAGCCCATCGACCCTCCCAGAGTGCAATCCAGTCCAGCTGCTTGATACGGACGATGGCCGCAAAGGTTAGGAGGCGCGACTGGCGATGCCGCGAGCGGTGCGGAGGAGGCCGACGAGCGGGCGTTGGGCGTCGGGAGCGGCCGGCGAGCGGGCGCGGCCGCAACTCGCGCCTGCGCCGCCCGTACACTAGCCGTGGCCACCGCCACGAACCCACCGGAGATCCCACGCATGCTCGGGAACGCTCGCCGTCGCCTCGCCGCCGCCGTCCTCGTTGCCCTCGCCGTCGTCGCCCCCGCCGCCGCCAAGCCGCAGCGCTGGAGCGGCCGCATCATGGGCAACGACGCCGGCTTCCTCACCGTCGAGCGCGAACCCGACGGCACGATCCGCAGCCACTTCGAGTACAACGACCGTGGCCGCGGCCCCAAGGTCGACAGCCGCCTGGTCCTCGGCGCCGACGGCACGCCCGCGTCGCTCACCGTCGACGGCAACGAGTACTACAAGGGCCCGGTGGCCGAGCGCTTCTCGCGCGAGGGTGGCAAGGCGACCTGGAAGAACCGCGCCGAGCAGGGGGAGAGCACGGCCACGCCGGCCTTCTACTCGAGCTACGACGGCCCGCCCAACGAGATCGGCTACCTGGTGGCCGTGGCCGCGAAGGCGCCGGGGCAACGCATCGCGCTGCTGCCTACCGGCTCGGCGACCGTGCGCAAGTTGCCGGAGGTCGAGATCGCGGCCGGCGGCAAGAAGAAGCGCGTGATGCCGTGGGAGGTAGTGGGCCTGAGTCTCGAGCCGTTCATCGTCTGGCTCGAGCCCGACGGCAGCTGGTTCGGCTCGCCGGGCACCTGGTTCGCGCTGCTGCCGGCGGGCTGGGAGGGCGTCAACGACCAGCTCGTCGCGGTGGAGAAGAAGGCCGGCGACGAGCGGCGCCTGGCCCTCGCCAAGACGCTGGCGAAGCTACCCGCGACGGGCATCGCCTTCACCGGCGCCGGCCTCTTCGACGCCGAGGCGCGCGTCGTGCGGCCGGGGATGACGCTCCTCGTCGTCGGCGACCGCATTGCCGCCGTCGGTGCGGATGGCACCGTCGCCATCCCCGCCGGCGCGGAGGTGGTCGACGCGCGCGGCAAGACGCTCATCCCCGGCCTCTGGGACATGCATCAGCACTTCGGCGACACCGACGGCATCCTCGACATCGCCGCCGGCGTCACCACCGGCCGCGACCTCGCCAACGACACCGACACCATGCTCGCGCGCAAGAAGAGCTGGGACAGCGGCGAGACCATCGGCCCGCGCACCCTGCTCGCCGGCTTCATCGATGGGCCCGGTCCCTACGCCGGCCCCTCGAAGGTGCTCGTCTCGACGCCCGAGGAGGCGATCAAGGCCGTCGACAAGTACGCCGAGCTCGGCTACGTGCAAATCAAGATGTACAGCTCGCTCGACCCCAAGCTGGTGCCGATCATCGCCAAGCGGGCGCACGAGCACGGCATGCGGGTGTCGGGGCACATCCCGGCGACGATGATCGCCGAGCAAGCGATCGCCGACGGCTACGACGAGGTCCAGCACGTCAACATGCTGATGCTCGACCTCTGGCCGGAGGTCACCGAGACGCGCACCCCGGCGCGCTTCATCGAGGTGGCTGAGCGCGCCGCCGACGTCGACTTCAAGTCGCCGCAGGTGCGCAAGCTCATCGACCTCATGCGGCAGCGCGACATCGTCAGCGACCCGACGCTGGCCACGTTCGAGGAGCTCTACATGGCGCGTGCCGGCAGCGTCGGTCCGACCTACCGCGCCATCGCCGACCGCCTCCCGCCACAGCTGCGGCGCGGTCTGCTCGCCGGCGGCCTGCCGGTGCCGGAGGGGAAGGACGAGCGCTACCGCGCGTCGTGGAAGAAGTGCATCGAGCTCGTCGGCGAGCTGTACAAGGCCGGCATCCGCATCGTCCCCGGTACCGACGCCTTCTCCGGCTTCGCGCTCCACCGCGAGCTCGAGCTGTACGTGGACGCTGGCATCCCTGCACCCGAGGTGCTGCGTATCGCCACCCTCGGCGCCGCACAGGTGATGGGCAAGGACGGCGAGCT
>DATNCU010000688.1:0-2399 GCA_035607145.1 Thermoanaerobaculia bacterium | reverse complement strand
TACGGCCGCTTCATCAACGACACCTACTGGCTGCTGATGCCGTGGAAGTGGCTCGACCCCGGCGTCAACCTCGAGTACGCCGGCAAGAAGACGGTCGACGGGCAGGAATACGACGTGGTGACGCTGTCGTTCGGCAGCGGGGTCGGCTTGACGTCGAACGATCATTACTGGGCTTTCGTCTCGACGAAGACGAACCTGATGGAGCGCTGGGAGTACGTGCTGGAGACCGAGGAGGGCGCGCCGGGCAGCGGGGCGCCGACACCGTGGGCCTGGGAGCAGTGGCAGGAAACGGCGGCGGGCGTGAAGCTCGCGACGATGCGGCGCAAGCTGGTCGACCCGCCGTTCCAGATCACCTTCCCGGTGGCCGAGCTGCGCACCGACGTCTCCGACGCCGAGCTGCAGACCATCTTCCACCCGACGGAACCGCTACCGCCGCCAGTCGCACCCGCCGCCACGCCGGCGCCCGCTCCCACTCCCGCGCCGACGCCGGTGCCATCCGGCGCCGCCCGGCAAGGCAGCACCGCGCCATGACGCGGGAGGAAGCCTGGCAGCTCGTCCGCGACAACGTGCAGGCCGTCGGCCTGCGCCGCCACATGCTGTCGGTGGAATCGGCGATGCGCGCCTACGCAGCGAAGCTAGGCGGCGATGTCGAGCAGTGGGGGCTCGCCGGCCTGCTCCACGACTGGGACTGGGAGATCCACCCGACGCTGGAGACGCACGTCGTCGAGGGCACGCCGATCCTGCGCGAGCGCGGCTGCCCCGAGCCGGTGGTGCAGGCGATCCTCTCGCACAACGAGCCCGCCACCGGCGTGCCGCGGCGCGAGCCGATGGACTTCGCGCTGCTCGCTTGCGACGAGGTCACCGGCCTCATCATCGCGGCGGCGTTGGTGCGGCCGAGCAAGAACGTGCGCGACGTCGAGATCAAGTCGATCAAGAAGCGGTGGAAGGAACGCATCTTCGCCGCCGGCGTCGACCGCGATCACGTCGAGAAGGCAACGGCCGAGCTCGGAGCCGCCTGCTTCGACGGCAAGCTCGACCTCTGGGACCACGTGGGCACCGTGCTCGCCGCGATGCAGGGCATCGCCGCGGACCTCGAGCTCGACGGCAGGCTGGCTGCGGCGCCGACGGCAGCGCCTCCGGCCGGCTAGCTCACACGGCCTGGCGCCTGCGGACCGCTCAGCCGCTCGTGCGCAGGCGGCGGTACTCCTTCAACCAGCGCACGGCGTCGGCGTTGCGGCCGAGGCGTTCGTAGACTCCGGCGAGGTTGTAGCAGGCGTCGGTGTTGTCGGGGTCGCCAGCGAGGGCGGCTTCGTACGCCTCGGCCGCCTGGTCGAGGCGACCGCAGTCTTCGAGCGCGACGCCGAGGTTGTAGGCGGCGATGGGCTCGCCGGGGGAAAGAACAAGGACGCGCCGATAGCAGGCCTCCGCCTCCCGCAGCTCGCCAGTCTCGTGCTGCAGGCGGCCGAGGTTGAGCAGCGCGTCGAGGTGCTGCGGGTCGAGCACGAGCGCGCGCCGATAGACGCCGGCGGCTTCGGCTAGCGACGTCGCCTCGAGCTCGCAGCCGAGGTGGAACCAGTCGTCGGCGGAGAGCGCCGCATCGGGCCCCGAGGCCTCGCGCACGATCGCCTGGCGCACGAGCCGCGGCGCGAGCGGCGCGGCGGCGGCGGCGAGCGTCGCCACCTCGAAGTCGAGCAGCCGCTGGCCGGACTCCGGGTTCCACTGCTTGCCGCCCTCGCGGACGACGATCTCGCCCCCTTCGGCGGTGATGCGCACGCCGGAGAGCGAGCGGCCGCGGGGCAGCTGCGCCGGCAGCTTGGCGAGGGCGCGGCGCACGCGGCGCATGGTGACGCCGGCGGCGAGCAGCCCCTGCGCGGCACGCAGGAGGACGAGGTCTTGGAAGGTGAAGCGGTACTCGCCGCGGGCGCCGCGGCGCGGGTCGAGCAGCCCGGAGCGCACGAAGTGGCGCACGCGGGCGTCGGCGACGCCGAGCAGCGTGGCAACTTCTCCGACGGAATAGCCGAGCGAGCGCGCCGCGCTCACTGGTGAGCTACTTCTTCGAACGTGTACGGCGCGCGGCCGCCGCCGGGGCCCTGCCGCTCCGCTCGCCCGCCACCGCCCGCACCGGCTTCTCCGCCTCGGTCGAGCGCGCGGACCGGCGCGGCGGGCGGCGCTCTGCCCCCTCGCCGTCCTGCGCCAGGCTCGCCTTGAGCGCCTGCATGAGGTCGATGATCTGGCCGCGCGGCGGCTCGGCCGGCGCCGCGCTGACGATCTCCTCGCCCTCGACCTTCTTGCGCAGGATCTCGCGCATCTGGTCGCGGCTGTCGTCGCGGTAGCCCTCGGGCTTGAAGTCGTCGGCCGCGATCTGGTCGATGAGCTGGCGGGCGAGCTGGAGCTCGGCG
>DATNCU010000687.1:0-5760 GCA_035607145.1 Thermoanaerobaculia bacterium | reverse complement strand
GGTGCTGCACGAGCTCGACTGGCTGCAGAAGAGCCTGGAGGAGGGGGACACCCCGACGGCGAGCGCCACCTTCAAGCGCATCCTCACCATCCTCAAGGTGATGGTGTCGCAGATCGACGTGTTGGAGACGATGACGCCGATCTCCTTCAACTCCTTCCGCCACCGCCTCGACACCGCCAGCGGCTTCGAGTCGGCGCAGTTCCGCGCCCTCGAGCTGATGCTCGGCCACAAGCGCGCCAGCGCCGCCGCCCGCTACCCCAAGGACAGCGCCGAGCGGGCGTGGCTCGACGAGCTGATGGCGCGGCCGAGCCTCTGGCAGTCGTTCCTGCGCTACCTGGTGCTCGAGGGCTACGCGGTGCCCGACGAAGCGCTGGCGCGCGACCCGCGCGAGCCCACGGCCGAATCGCCGGCGGTGCAGGAGGTGCTGCTCGACATCTACCGCCACGACCCGCTGGTGGCGCAGATCTGCGAGCGCTTCGTCGACCTCGACGAGGGGCTGCAGGAGTGGCGCTACCGGCACGTCAAGATGGTCGAGCGCACCATCGGCACCAAGCGCGGAACGGGGGGCTCGGCGGGCGCCGAGTACCTGCGCAGCACCATCGGGCGGGCGCTGTTCCCCGACCTGTGGGCGATCCGCGTGCGGCTGTGAGTGGGGGCGATGAGGCGGGCGCGGCGATGCCGCTGGACCCGGCGACGCTCTACGGCACGCCGAACGCCCTCGCTTCCGAGTACTCGCGGTTCCGCGTCGGCGAGCGGCTGTTGCTCACCGGCCACTCGCACCAGGCGTGGCCCGACCGCGCTTTCGAGGGCCAGCGCGCCGCCTTCGACGACGCCGCGCTGCTCGTTGACGACAAGTGGGAGCGCGCCTTCGAGAAGGCGGCGCGGGTGCGCGCGGGCTTCGCGCGGCTGCTCGGCGACCGCGAGGGGAGCCTGGCGCTGGCGAACAACACCCACGAGCTGCTGGTGCGCTTCCTCTCCGCGCTGCCGCTTCTCGGTGGAACGGAACGCAGGCAGCGGCCGCGCATCGTCACCACTGACGCCGAGTTCCACAGCGCACGGCGGCAGCTCGACCGTCTTGCCGAGGCGGGAGTCGAGCTGGTGCGGGTGGCGGCCGCGCCGGCAGCGAGCGCCGGCGAGCGCGTCGCTGCGGCAATCGACGACCGCACCGCCGCCGCCATCGTCTCGACCGTGTTCTTCACCGACGCCGGCATCGCCGGCGGCCTCGAGCTCGCCGCCGAGGCCTGCGCGCGCCACGGCGCCGAGCTGCTGCTCGACGCCTACCACCAGCTCAACGTCGTGCCGTTCTCGCTCGCCGGCGTGGAGCGCGCCTTCGTCGTCGGCGGCGGCTACAAGTACTGCCGGCTGGGCGAGGGCAACGCTTTTCTCCGCGTCCCGCCGGGATGCCGGTTGCGGCCGGTCGTCACCGGCTGGTTCGCCGAGTTCGAGCGGCTGGAGGAGGCCCCGAGCGGCGGCGTCGCCTACCCAGACGACCCCGGCGCCCGCTTCGGCGGCGCCACCTACGACCCCACCAGCCACTACCGGGGCGCCGCGGTGTTCGACTTCTTCGCCGAGCACGGGCTCAACCCCGCGCTCTTGCGCGAAGTGAGCCAACACCAGCGCGCGGTGCTGTGCGCCGCCTTCGACGCCCTCGACCTGCCGCTGGCGCTGATCGACCGCGACCGCGCGACGCCGCCGGAGCGGTTCGCGGGCTTCCTCGCCCTACGCTCGCCGCGGGCAGGCGAGGTCTGCGCCGGCCTGCGCGAGGCCGGCGTCCTCACCGACCACCGCGGCGACGAGCTGCGCCTCGGCCCCGCGCCCTACCTCGCCGATACGCAGCTCGAGGACGCCGTGGCGCGCCTCGGCGAGGTGGTGCGGCGGCTCGCCTGAGCCTTCTTGAGAACCCGCGCTAGAAGTGGATGCGGATGCCGAGGTAGACCTTGGTCTGCTCGTCGTCGGGCGACTTGTCGCTGCTGGTGACGGCCGCGTTGTCGTCGACCTCGACGAGGTCGAAGCGGCCGACGCCGAAGAGCCCCACCGTCTCGCTCACCCGCACGTCGAAACCGAACTGCGCGTTGACGCCGACGCTGTCGTCGCTGATGCTGCGCGAGATGGTGGGCGAGCGCACGTCGCGGTCGATCTGGTGGTAGCCGACGCCGCCGGCGACGAAGTACTCGAACGAGCGCAGCCGCACCGCGCCGCCGAGGTTGACGCCGATCATGGTGTCAGTGGAGTCGATGCCGTTGCTGTCGCGCGACCAGTAGCCGACCTCGGGCTCCACGAAGCCGTAGACCGAGCCCTGACGCTCGTCGCCGGCGTTGTGGTGGCCGATGCGGTAGCGCAGGTTGGCGGTCAAGTACGGGTCCGTGCTGCCCGAGCTCTGCACCATGCCGGCGCCGAGGCCGAGTGCCCAGCGGCCCTCCTCATCGTCCTGTGCCAGCGCGGGCGCGGCGAGCGACAACAGCAGGGCGGCGGCGGAAAGGACGAGCGCGGGGCGGAGCTTCATGGGACCTCCTCGAACAGATCTCGTTGAAGTAGAACCAGATTGCATGGGATCGGATGCCGCGGATGCTAACACGGTCCGTCGTGACGGCCGACCCGTGCCCGCCGACCAACGCGTCAGGCGCACGCGCGTTCCTCCACCTGCAGCAGGTAGGCCTCGCGCAATTTGGTGGTGACCGGCCCCGGCAGACCGTCGCCGATGCGGCGGCCGTCGACGGCGACCACCGGCAGCACCTCGGTGGTGGTGCCGGTCAGGAACACCTCGTCGGCAGCGTAGAGGTCGGCGAGCGGCACGGCGGCGAGGCGCACCGGGATTCCCATCGCGGCGGCGAGCTCGAGCACCACGACGCGCGTGATGCCGTCGAGGATGTAGTTGCAGGCCGGGTAGGTCCACACCTCGCCGCCGCGCACGGCGAAGAGATTGCTGTGGCTCCCCTCGAGCGCGATGCCGTCGCGCACGAAGATCGCCTCGTGCGCGCCCACTTCCTTCGCCTGCTGCTGGGCGAGCACGTTGGCGAGCAGGGATGTCGACTTGACGTCGCAACGCGCCCAGCGGTTGTCGGCGACGGTCAACGTGGAGGCGCCGCCCGCGACCAGCACTGGCGGGTGCCCCGCCCAGGCGCGCGCCGTCATGTAGACGGTCGGCGGCACCGGCGGGTTGGGAAAGGCGTGCAAGCGCGGCGCGGCGCCGCGGCTCACCTGCAGGTAGACGAGTGCGTCACCGCCGAGGAGCTGGTTGCGGCGCAGCAGGTCTTCGGCGACGCCGCGTAGGGCCGCGGGCTCGTGAAGGTCGATCCGGAGCGCGCCGAGGCCGGCGCGCAGGCGTCGCTCGTGCTCGTCCCAGAACAGCAGCCGCCCGCGGCGCGCGACCACCGCCTCGTAGATGCCGTCGGCGAAGAGGAAGGCGCGGTCCTCGGGCGAGATGCGCGCCTGCGCCAGCGGAAGTACGTCGCCGTTGAGGTAGACCAGCATGCGCGTATCCTAGCGGCCATGCTCGTCGAGAAGCAGATCGCCCAATCCGTTCAATCGCTGCCGACCTACGCCGACGTCGAGGCCGCCGCGGCGCGCATCGCGCCCTACGTGCACCGCACGCCGGTCACCACCTCGGCGAGCCTAGACCGCGCCACCGGCGCGACTCTCTTCTTCAAGTGCGAGAACCTTCAGCGCATCGGCGCCTTCAAGATGCGCGGCGCGAGCAACGCCGTGTGGTCGCTGAGCGAGGAGGAGGCGAGACGCGGCGTCCTCACCCACTCTTCAGGCAACCACGGCGCGGCGCTGGCGCGCGCGGCGGGGCTGCGCGGCATCCCTTGCCGGGTCGTGATGCCGGAGACTGCGCCGCGCGCGAAGCGGCGAGCGGTGGAAGACTTCGGCGCCGTCGTGGTCCCTTGCGCGCCGACGTTGCAGGCGCGCGAGGAGACGACGGCGCGGCTCCTCGAAGAGACCGGTGCCGTGCTGGTCCACCCGTACAACGATCCCGTGGTGATCGCCGGTCAAGGCACCGCGGCGCGCGAGCTGCTGCAGGAGGTGCCGGACCTCGACATCGTCGTGGCACCCATCGGCGGTGGTGGACTGCTCTCGGGTACGGCGATCGCGACAGCGGCGCTGGCGCCGCACGCCGAGGTGTGGGGAGCCGAGCCCAGCGGTGCCGACGACGCGCAGAAGTCGCTCGCCGCCGGCCGCATCGTGCCCGTCGAGTCGCCGCGCACGGTGGCCGACGGCCTGCGCGCCACGATCGGGCCGCTGCCGTTCGCAGTACTCACCGCTCACGCCGTGCGCATCGCCACCGTCGACGATGCGGCGATCCTCGCCGCGATGCGCTTCTTCTGGGAGCGCACCAAGCTCGTCATCGAACCGTCCGCCGCGGTGGCGTTGGCGGCGCTGCTCGAACGCGCGATTCCGGCCGCGGGCAGGCGAGTGGGAGTGATCCTCTCCGGCGGCAACCTCGACCTACCGGAGTCGCTCTCCACGCCGGCTAAGGCTGAGCTCGGCAGGCGTCGCTCATCGCGGCGACGGCTCGCCGATCTCCGCGGCCAGCGTCAGCAGCTCACGCCGCACCTCCGCGCGGAGACGTCGCAGCTCGTCGCCGGCACTTCCGGGGCGCTCGAGCACCACGAACGCGCGAGCCTCGGTGCGCAAAAAGCGGAAGCGGTCACGGAAACGCACGGCGGCCCAGCCACCGATCGGCCCGAGCACGAGCACGGCGATCGCCTCGACCCAACCCCAGCGCCAGCCGGCGAAACCGGCCTCGGCCGTCCAGAAGATCGGGAAGAGGATGATGCCGCCGAAGAGCTTCCACGTCGCCGGCTGGTCGGGCTCGCGCGCCTGGAGCGCGCCGAGCCAGCCGCAGATGCGGTACGGCACGTAGCCGAGGACCGTACCCACCACCGCGAGCGGCAGCCGGAAGAGCAGCAGCCAGAGCGACTCGAAGAGGAAGCGCAACACGGATGACAGCGGGTAGGCGGCGCCCACCTGCTCGTCGCGCAGACCGAGGGCCGAGAGCCGCGCGTCGTAGGCGGCGACGGCGTCGACGAGCGGCGCCACGCGCTCGGGCCGTGTCGCCAGCAGCTCGCGGTAGCGAGCGAGCACGCGGCGGCGCGCCGCGAAACGCGCGGCGAGCGAGGGCTGCTCCGGCAGCTCGGGGTCGGGCTGGAGCCAGAGGTCGGCCACGCGGGCGAGCCGCCGCGCCTCGTCCCACGACGCGTACGACAGGGTCACTTCCTCGAGCCCGTCGGCGATGGCGCCGGTCACTCGTCGCGCGGCCTCGACGTCTCCGGGTCCGCCTTCTAGACCGAGGACCTCGCCGCCGAGCGGCTCCCCCACCACGACCAGCACGCGCGAGCGAAAGATCCCGGGCGCGTCGTAGAGCAGCCCCACCGGGACCACCGCCACGCGATCGCGCGCCGTCGCCGCGAGCCCGAGCAGGATGCGCGCCGCGCCGGTCTTGAGCTCGGCGAGCGCCGGCTCCGAGTGGCTCTTGCCTTCGGGGAAGAGCGCCACGGCGCCGCCGGCTTCCAGCACTTCGCGGCAGCGGCGGAACGACTCTTCATTTGCGGCTCCTCTCCGCGGGGCACCGTCGCCGACGGCGGAGGCCGCATCCTGCGGCCGGAAGATGGGAATCACCCGCCCCAGCGCCAAAAACGGCCGCAGCACCGGGTTCCGCCACAGCGTGTCCTTGGCGAGGAAGCGCGGCCGCCCGGGCAGGAACGCCATCACCAGCAGCGGGTCGACCAGCCCGTTGTTGTGATTGGCGACGTAGAGCAG
>DATNCU010000671.1:0-3789 GCA_035607145.1 Thermoanaerobaculia bacterium | reverse complement strand
CGTGGATCGCAGCGGGACGGGTGCACGACGATCCACCGGCGCGGCGTCGAACGACGGGCGCACTCATCGCCGTCACTCTCCTCGTCCCCGTGCTTCTCCTCGGCACGTTTCTCCTCGCGCGCGCGGGCGGCCGGCAGCGAGGGCTGACGATCATGAACCCGGGTGCGGTGTTCTACGAGGGCAACGGACCGGGTGCCACCGGGCTCACCCGCTTCGCGCCGCCGGCGGTCCTCGCGCTCGAGGCGGCCGACCGCAGCGGCTACGACTACGGCCACGTCGCGTATCGGCGCGTCGCTGCGTTCGCCCTTGCGGCCCCCAGCACGACGGTTTCCGCAGCCGTCTCCAATCGCTACTGGACACGGCTCGCGTGGGAGGGCATCCGCGCCAGGCAGGGGCGGGCGCTCGCCCGCTTCGCGCGCAAAGCGGCGCTCGCCCTCGGCCCGTACGAGGCGCACGACCTGGTGCCGGCGGAGCAGCTCGACCGGCGGTTGCGGCGGCGCCTGCCCTGGGGCTTCTTCGTGCCGCTGGTGGCGCTGCCGTGGATCGCGCTCGCCGGTGCCGGGCGACGTCGCGAGCTGGCAGGCCCGCTCGCGGTGGCGGCCCTCGCCTTCGCGGTGCAAGTCGCGCTCTACGCCTCGGCCCGCCAGCGGCTGCCGCTGGCGCTCGCCCTGTGGATCATCGGGCCGGTGCTCGCCGCCGACCTCGCGCGCGGCCGGCTGACCTCCGCCGTGCGGCCCGCGCTGGTGGTGTTCCTCGGGCTCGCCGTGGCGCTCGGCTGCGCCGGCCTCTCGGCGCGGCCGGCCCTCTTGTACCAGCGCGGGTGGGCTGACGCTCTCGGTCCCGAGCCGCCTTCGGTCGGGGCTCGCCTCACCGCCTGGAGCGAGGGGCGCGGTCTGCGCAACGGCCTCGCGCGAGACGCCCGACGTCTCGACGCCGGGATCCGGCTCGCGAAGGCCGGACGCTCCGGGCAGTCGCTCCACGTGCTGGCGCCGCTGGCGGGAAGGGGAGAGGACTTGACGGGTGCCGATGCGAGAGTGGGTGTGGCGGAATACTGGCTGGCCCGCGATCTCCTCGCCCTCGGTCACCGCGAGCCGGCGGCGCAGGCGGCGAGAGATGCGCTGGCCATCCGTCCGGAAGACCCGCGGGTCGCCGCGCTCGCGCTGCGGCTCGCTCGGCCGCGCGGCGCGCCCGAGCCCGCCGCGTGGCGGCCGCCGGGCACCGATCCGGTGAGCGCCGCCATCGCCCGCGCCGGCGCCGCCGCGGCGGATGGCGATCCGGCGGCCGCGCACGCCATCCTGCGGCCGCTCGTCGCTAGGTTCCCCGAGCTCGACGCCGCGCCAAGCGCTTCTGCCGCGACCGCGGCTCCAGCGTCCGCTCCTGCTCGTCCTGCTCGGCGAGACGGCGCTCCTCGCTCTTGAGCGTGCGCCAATAGCCGGCGAAGTCGCGGCCGGGGGAGATGCGCTCCATCGTGAAGGCGAGCCAGCGTGGCGCCTCGGGGCCGTCGAAGTTGACGCCACTCTTGGCGAGGAGGTTGCCGACGTCGGCCATCGCCTTGAGCACCGCGAAGGGGCCGAAGAAGGTGACGGTCTCGCTCTTCAGCGCCACCCAGGTGCCGACGATGAGGAAGAGGTGGATGAGGGTGACGCGGTTGAGGGTGGTCTGCGCCTGTTCGCGGACCCAGACGAACGGCCGCGCGCGCAGGCCGCGCAGGTCCCACAGGAAGGTCGCCAACTGCACGGCGGCGACGCCGAGGACGCCCTGGCGAACCGCCTCGCCGTCGGGCGAGCGCTCGAGCACCTTGGAGATCACGAACCACAGCAGCAGCCCGTGCACCGCGGTCGCCGCCAGCGCCGCCACCGTGAACTCCTGGACGAAGCTCCCCTTGCGCTCGACGTGCACTCTCCCGCCGGGCCTCCACGGCTTCGGCGCCTCCGGGGTGTCGCGTGAGGCGAGTGTCAGGTGGAGCCGCTCGTAGCCGCGCTTGCGGGTCAGCCGCCGGTGGAGCAGCAGCCGCGTCAGCACCAGCACGCAGCCGAAGAGGTTCTCCCACCAGTAGAGCGACAGCGCGGTCGCCCCGCTCCAGCCGCCGAAGAACACACCCGCCAGCGGGATGGCGTTGATCCCGAGCAGCGAGACGAGGCCGCGGATGCGATCGAGGACGGGACCGGTCAAGGCTGCCGGCCACGCATCGCGCCACCCTTGCCGTCGGCCAGGCCGGTGAGCGCCACGAACGCCTCGTCCCCGTGGTAGCGCGCGAACACCACGTCGTCGCGCGCCTCCTGCATCTCCATCTTCCGCACGGCGTCGAACTGCTCGTAGACGAAGAAGTGGCGGCGCAGCAGCTCGAGCGCCTGCTCGCGGTGGCCGAGCTGGGCGTGGATGGCGGCGAGGTTGTACGAGGCCGAGAGCATCGCCTCGTGCTTCTTCGCCACCGCCTCGGCTTCCGCGGGACGGCCGAGCGCCACGTACTGGGTGGCGGCGAAGATCAGGTTGTAGACGTCGTCGGGAGCGAGCGCCAGCGCCTTCTCGACGTAGCCGTAGGCCTTCTGCGGCTGCCGCTCCGAGGCCCAGTAGACGGCGAGGTTGCGGTAGGTGAGCGCCAGCGGGTGCTCCTGCAGCGAGCGCTCGAACAGCGCCAGGCCGGCCGCGAAGTCGCCGGCGTGGATGGTCATCTTGCCCAGCCCGTGCAGGGCCACGGCGCGCGAGAGCGGATCAGCCGGCCGCGCGAGCAGCGACTCGAAGATGGCGTGCGCCTGCCCCCAGTCGCCGGTGTGGTGGCGGTGCAGCTCGCCGAGGAAGCGCAGCGGCACCGGGTCGCCGGGGTCCATGTCGCGGGCCCGCTCGTAGGCCTGCTGGGCCTGCTCGATGCGGCCCAGCTCCTCGGCGTCGAGGCCGCTCTCCATCACCGCCGCCATGCGCGCGTTCATGGCGTCGGAGAGGTCGGGCGCCGGCCCTTCCCACAGCGACGAGGTCTCTTCGGGCACCGGCCGGCCCATGGCCTTGAGCGCCTTCGCCGCCTTCTTCGCCAGCGAGGGGAAGAGGCAGCGCTCGCCGAGCACCTGGGTGTAGAGCGCCGCGGCCGCGTCGGCGTCGCCGGCCTTCTCCTTGCCTTTGGCGGCGTCGAGCGCTGCCTTGGCGGCGTCTTCGCGCGCCTCGAGCGCGGCGCTCACCGCCTTCTCGACGGCGCCGGTGTCGAGCTTGCCGCCGCTCGATTCGACGCGCGTCAGCTCGCTGCCGTCGGCCGCCGCGAGCACCGCGGACGGCGCGCCCTCGACGGCCTTGAAGCGCGTGCGCAGGTCGGCGTTGTCGGCGGTGACCAGGCCCATGCCGACGCACTCGCCGCTCCACACGGTGAGCCGGCGCGAGGTGAAGAGAGAGGAGGCGCGTGCCTCCTCGGGCCCGGTGGGGAACCAGTAGAGGATCAGCGCACCGGCCGGCGTCTCGCCGCCGGTGGCGATCACTTTCCATGGCACGCGGTAGACGCGCGGCTCGCCGGGGCTCATCGCGCTGCTCTCGGAGAAACCACCCTGGCCGCCACCGCCGCCGCCGCCGCAGGTGGCGCTCGACGGAGCCGCCGCCAGGAGCGCCAGAGCGATGACGAGCAGGAGCGGAATGCCGGGGCGGCGGGGGCGCGATGGTCGCATCGGTCTCTCCTCGGAGTCGTCCCACGCGGGTCGGGGCGTGCCTGGTGTGCCAGGTAGGTACCCGACGACCGGCGGGGAGTTCCACCATGGTCGCACACCGCGGTGCCGCCCGTGTTAGTTTGCTGCCCAGCAGTCGACCTTCAGT
>DATNCU010000668.1:0-3927 GCA_035607145.1 Thermoanaerobaculia bacterium | reverse complement strand
GACGTCACGCTGCTGCTCGTCGACCCGGACGGACAGCCGGTGGTGTGGGAGGGGCGCGGTCTGCTGCACGAGCCGGCGCCGCAGGAGGTACCGCGCGAGGGCTACGCCTACCGGGCGGGGTTCGGCGCCGCGTCACTGCTGGCGGTGGCGCCGCTCTCGGGCGACGCGCGGCCGTGGCGGGTCGTGGCCGGCCGCAGCTTCGAGACGACGCGGCTGCCGTTCGAGCCGCCGGGACGGTTGCCGCCGGAAGCATTTCGCTGGTCGCTCGTCGATCGCCCGCAAGAGGCGGCGCCGCGGGCGTGGCTGCTCGCGGCGCCGCAGGCGCCGTCGATGGCGGTTGAGCCGGTCGGCGGCGTGCCGCCGGTGGGTGTGCGCTGGGCGCCGGTGGTCGCCGGTGCGGCGCTGACGCTCTGCCTGCTGGCGCTCGCGGCGATGCGCGCCGTGGCGCTGGCGGTGCTCTGGCGCACGGCGCTGCCGCCGGCGCACGGGGCGAGGTCGATCGCCGTGCTGGTGGTGGCGGCGGCGCTCGCCGCCGGCGCCGCGGCGGGCGCGCCGCCGTGGACGCTGCTGGCGCTGCTTACGGGACTCGCCGTCGCCGCCGTGGGGTGGCGATGGGCGCGCGGAGGGCGCTCGCCGATCGCGGCGATCGTTGCCGGTGGTGTTGGCGCCGCTCTGCTCGCAGTCGTCGCGGCGACCGTGCAGCGGATTGCCGGCATCCAACCGCTCGCCGACGAAGGGGGCGGTGCGGCGGCCGCGGTGCTGCGGGCGGCGCTGCTCGCCGCGGCCGCGGGCGCGCTGGTGCTGGCTGCTGGCGACGAAGTTGACAGCGAGCCCAGAGCGACCTCGCCGATCACTCCGCGCGGCCTCGCAGCCTTCGTGCAGCGTCTTGTATCGCGGCCGGGAGCTCGAAAGGTGCTCGCTTGGGTGGCACCCGCGACGCCGGGCGGTCTGGCCGGTCTCTTCGCCGTTCTCCTGCTCGCTGCTGCAGCGGCCACCCACGACCACGCCGCGCCGGCGCTCGTTCTACTCGCGGCCGGCGGCGGGGCCTCTGCGCTCTGGACGTCGCGCTCGGCGTGGCGCCGACGCCCCGCGGCGCTGGTGCCTCTCACTCTGCTCGCAACGCTTCTCGGTGCGACCGCCTGGCAGATCGCCTACCGCTTCGAGCTCTCGCGCGACCTCTCGACGCGGCTGCTGCCGGCGATGGCGGCGCCGACAGAGCCCGAGCTCGCCGACACCTGGCGGCGCCTCGAGGGCTACCTCGCCGCTATCGACCTCGGCCAGCGGGTGCCGCGCTCGCCCGACGGGCTGCTGCCCGCCGACCTCGCGTACCTGCTCTGGCGCCGCTCGCCGCTCGACCGCGGCAACGCGCTCACCGCGCTCGTCGTCACGCCGCACCTCGGCGGTCCGGTGTCGTTCTCCTACGGCCTGCCGCTCACCGAGGCCGGCGAGATCGACCGCGACCCGCTGCGCTGGGGGCCGCTGGGGCCGCCGTCGTGGACCAACCTGCTGATCTCCGGGGACGTGCCGCTGCGCAACGGCGGCCAGGTGTGGGGCAACGCGCGGTTCTGGCTGCTGCCCCAACCGGGGTTCCGCTTGGGGACTCCCCGTGGCGAGGACCTGCCGGTTGGCCTGCTGCGCGGCGGTCCGACGGAGCGCGGTCCCACTGGCCTGCCGCGCGAGGTCCGCTACGCGCTCTACGACAAGAACGGCAATGCTGAGCTGTCGCCCTGGCGGGAGACCCCGTCGCTGCCGCCGGCACTGCGCGAAAAGAGCGCGGCACGCGTCGTCACCCCCGAAGGGGACGCCTGGGCGGTGGCGCGCCGCGATGACCGCGGGACCGCGGTGCTCTTCCTTCCCGTGCTCGGCGTCTCCGACGCGCTCGAGGCGGTCGGGTCGCTGGCGCTGTCGATGCTGCTACTGGCCGCGGCGGCCGCTGCGCTCGCGGCGCTGCTGGCTCTCACCCGCGCCACCTTCCGCGACACGCTGCGCCGCGGGCTGCGCTCGTACTCGAAACGGCTGCTGCTGCTCTACGGCGCCCTGCTGCTGGTGCCGCTCGCCGCTCTCAACGTGCTGCTGCTGAGGAACCTCGAGGAGCGGCTGCTCGCCGAGCAGCGTGCCGGCGGCGAGAAGGAGGTGCGCTCGGCGCAGCAGGTGCTCGGCGAGTACGTGCTGTCGCTCGAGCCCGGCTTCGGCATCGAGACCGCCCTCGACGACGAGCTGCTGGTCTGGCTCTCGCGCGTGCTCCACCACGAGGTCAACCTCTACTGGGGGAGCATCATCAACGCCTCCAGCAAGCGCGAGCTGTTCTCGGCAGCGCTCCTGCCCGAGCGCATCCCCGGCGACATCTACGCGCAGCTGGTGCTGCTCGGCCACGACCTCACCTGGCGCACCAGCCGCGCCGGCGGCACCGACTACCTCGAGCTCTACGCGCCGTTGCGCGTCCCCGGCGAGGGGGCAGGGCCGCCGCGGCTCTTCCTCTCGCTGCCGCAGCTCGCGCAGCAGCAGGAGCTGCAGAGCGAGCTCGGCGAGCTGCGGCGCCGCGCCGTGCTGCTCACCGCCGCCATCTTCCTCATCGCCGCCGCCATCGGCAGCCGCCTCGCCGCCACCTTCACGCGGCCGATCCAGCAGCTCGTCGAGGGGACGCGGCGCATCGCCGGCGGCGCCACCAGCCTCGAGCTCGCCCCCAGCGAGCAGGAGCTCGCCGCCCTCGTCGCCGCCATCGACGAGATGGCGCGCAAGATTTCCGAGGGGCGGCAACGCCTGGTGCGCGAGAAGCAGGTGGTGGAACGGGTGGTGGAGAACGTCAACTCCGCGGTGGTGTCGCTCGACGAGCGCGGGCGCGTGCTGCTCGCCAACCACCTCGCCAGCGAGCTGCTCGGTGCCGGCGTCGGCGAGCCGCTGCGGGCCACCGTCGCCGCGCGCGAGGAGCTGGCGCCGGTGGCGGCGTTCCTCGCCACGGTCGGCGGCGAGCCCGGCGAGGCGCAGCCGGCGGAGGCGACCGTGCATCTGGTGCGTGGCGAAGACGAGCGCGAGGTGCGCCTGGCCTGGGTGCCGGTGCCCGGCGCCGGCGAGCCCAGCGCCCTGCTGGTGGTCGAGGACGTCACCGAGGTGCTGCGCTCGCAGCGCCTGCAGGCGTGGGCAGAGATGGCGCGCATCATCGCCCACGAGATCAAGAACCCGCTCACCCCCATCCGCCTCTCGACCGAGCACATGGTGGAGGTGCACCAGCGCGACCCTGCCCACTTCGCCGGCGTCTTCGACCGCTGCACGCGCAACATCCTGCGCCAGGTGGACGAGCTGCAGCAGATCGCGCAGGAGTTCTCGATCTACAGCCGCATCCCGCGGCTCGACGCGCAGCCGGGCGACCTCGCGGCCACCGTCGGCGAAGTGGTGGAGACCTACGCCGCGGCCTCGCCCTCCGGCGTGCAGGTGCGCTACGCGCCGGAAGACGGCGCGCTGGCGGCCCGCTTCGACGCGCGCCTGCTGCGGCGGGCGCTGCGCAACCTGATGGAGAACGCGCTGCGCGCGAGCGCCGGCCGCGGCGAGGTGGAAGTGAGGCTGGAGCGGCGGGACGGCGCGGCCCTCATCACCGTCGCCGACCGCGGCCCGGGTGTGCCGCCGGAGCTGCTGCAGCGCATCTTCGACCCCTACTTCTCGACCCACGACACGGGGACCGGCCTGGGGCTGCCGATCACCCGCCGCATCGTCGAGGAGCACGGCGGCTCCATCGCGGCGAAGAACCGCACAGGCGGCGGGTTGGAAGTGGTGATTATGATGCCGCTCGGATGAGCGTCGAGCGCGGCGGGCGGCGTCGCGGCGGGTCTGCCGCAGGGCGGGTGGTGCGCGTGTCGGCGCGCGGCGCGCTTGGTTGCTTGGCGGCCTTGGCGAGCCTCGTCGGCTGCCGCGGCGGCGGCGAGCACGGCCGTG
>DATNCU010000662.1:0-3150 GCA_035607145.1 Thermoanaerobaculia bacterium | reverse complement strand
GACGTCCGAGATGGCGCCGAAGAAGGTCCAGAAGCGGCCGTTGAGGGGGCGGCCGTCGAGGACCTTGACGGTGAGCTCGAGGTTGTTGGGGCCGAAGAACCAGAACGACCCCGACTCGGCGTCGGCGGCAACGGCGTGGCCGGCGCCGGTCATGCCGCCGGGCAGCCGCCAGGTGGCCTCGACGCGGAAGCGGTTGCCGCCGAGGCAGAGGTTCTGCGCCCCCGGCACGCAGCTCGCCGCCGCCGTGGACGATGTCCACGCGGTGAAGGCCGGCGGCTCTGCGGAGAAGGGCGCTGCGCTCGCCGACGCGCTGCTTTGGAGGACGACACCGGAGCCAAACGCCGACGTGTCCGCACCGCCGCAGAGCGTGCCCGGCGGGTTGTGGTAGCGGCGGATCTCGTCCGTCGCGCGGTCGGCCACGGTCAGCCAATACTCGACATCGGAGAGCGCGCCCCAGAAGACCCAGGAGTGGGCGTTGACCGGCGCGCCGTCGAGCACCTTCACCATCAGCTCGACGTTGCCCTCGCCGAAGAACCAGAAGCGGCCGCTCTCGCTGGAGAACGGCAGCGGGTTGCCGACGCCGGTGGTGCCGTCGCTCGTGCGCCAGGTCGCCTGCACCTCGTAGCGCTCGTCCTTCAGCCGCAACAGCGGCGCGATCGGATGGGCGATGACGAAGCCGCGCACCTGCGCGTAGGCGGGCTTCGGCGAGCCGTCGGCGTGCAGCACGCCCCAGCTGAAATCGGGACCATCCTGCAGCTCGTAGAAGAAGATCTTCTTCACCCAGTCGCGCGAGCCACCGCCGAGCCAGTCGCCGAGCAGGCCGCGGTAGTGGTCGGCCTGCCGCGTCTCGCCGACGTCGCCGCTCTCCCAGCCCGTCTCGGTGAGCCAGAACGGCTTGTCGCGCGCGCCCGCGGCCTTGAGCACCTCGCGCACCGACGGCGCGATGACGTCCCACAACCCCGGGTTGTTGCCGAACTGCGTCGAGCCGTCGAGCTTGGTGGTGACGTCGCGTGAGCCGTCGCCGTCGTAGAGGTGATGAGTCACCACGTCGATCTTGTCGCCGGCCGTCTGCAGCGTCTCCAGCAGCCAGTGGTGCCAGTCGCGCGAGCCGAGGTGGGCGAGCGCCGGGCCCGCGACGAGCGCGTGCGGATCGGCCGCGTGAATGGCGTCGGCGCCGGGGATGAGCACCTGCTGCCACCACTGCTGCCGCGTGCCGGCCCAGAACTTGGTGAGGTTGGGCTCGTTCCAGATCTCCCAGGCGGCGATGCGGCCGCGGTAGCGCTTCGCCGCCTTGGTGCAGAAGGTCGCCCAGTCGCCGGCGTCGCGCGGCACGCCGCTGATCTCGGGGCCGTCGGTGGCCCACTGCGGCGTGTAGGCGATGATGGCGAGGACCGAGATCCCGCGCTGCTGCGCCGCTGCGACCAGCGCGTCGTAGAGCCGCCAGTCGTAGACGCCGCGCTGCGACTCGACGGCCGCCCAGATGAAGTCGATGCGGATCCAGCCGATGCCGCCGCGCTCGGCGCGGTCGAGCTCCGCCGAAAGCTGCGCGCCCGCCGGCGCGTGGACGTTGATGCCGAAGGGCGAGAGGTCGTCGGCGCGGGCGGCGGGCGTCGCGATCAGTGCCGCGAGCGCGGCAAACGCGAGGACCCGAGGCGCGAGCGAGCGAAGAAGCCGTTGCATGACGTGGAGCCCGACGCGCGGTGAGGTGCGGCCGGCGCGCTCGGCTTTCAGGATAGCCGACGCCCTGGTAACCGGGCCGTGAGGAGCGTTACTCCCAGGGCAGCTCGTCGAGCAGACGCAGGAAGCTGTCCACCACCCGCGGGTCG
The DNA here is from genome assembly GCA_035607145.1 of Thermoanaerobaculia bacterium. GTDB lineage: Bacteria > Acidobacteriota > Thermoanaerobaculia > Multivoradales > JAIOJS01 > DASYQD01. The sequence continues at coordinate 1,324 of DATNCU010000662.1, read as the reverse complement.
AACTGCGCGCCGCGTTCCGACACCAGCACCGCGCGCGCCTTCTGCGGCGACAGCGCCTTGCGGTACGGCCGGTCGGTAGTCATGGCGTCGAAGCTGTCGACGACGGCGATGATGCGAGCACCGAGCGGGATCGCTTCGCCGGCGAGGCCGTGCGGGTAGCCGGGAAAGTCGACGTCGCGGCGGCCGTCCCAGCGCTCCTGGTGGTGGAGCACCATCGGCGCCGCGTCGCGCAGCCCCTCGACGCGCATCAGCAGGCGGGCGCCGATCTCGGGATGGCGCTGCATGACGGTGCGCTCGTCGTCTTCCAGCGCACCCGGCTTGTTGAGGATCGACTCGGGGATGCCGATCTTGCCGATGTCGTGCAGTGTGCTGGCGATCTGCAGCAGCTCGAGCTCGCGCCCCGCGAGGCCGAGGCGACGCCCCACCTCGAGCGCAAAGGCGTTGACGCGCTGCAGGTGGCCGCCGGTGTACGGGTCCTTCGCCTCCACCGCGCCGGTGAGCGCCCACACCACGCGCTGCAGGTCCTGCTCGAGCCGGCCGTGGAGCTCGGCGACGCCCTCGAGCAGCCGCCCTTCGCGCTCGGCGCCGCGGGCGAGCAGCACGCCGACGAGCCAGAAGAAGAGCAGCTGCGCGTAGAGCGACAGCGCCACCGAGGACGGGATCACCTCGCGCGCCCCCAGCGAGGCGTAACCGGCGAGGAGGGCCATCCCCACCAGCGCGCTTGCCACCAGGGCGCCGGGCAGCCGCAGCCGCTGCGCCATCCACCAGATGGGGAAGAGGTAGAGGACGTTGAGCCAGATGGTGCCGTGGGTCCAGCCGGCGAGGCGCAGCGCGGTGATGGCGAGGATGATGAGCAGGAAGATGCCCGTGATGCGGCCGAAGGGCTCCTCGCGCGACTCGACACCGACGACGTGCAGGGGCTCGCCGGCGAGCCCCTGCCGCACCAGCGCCACCCGCTTCGGCGGCTCGACCGCGAGCTCGCCGGGGATCGGCGCCATCAGCCGCCGCAGCCGGCGGTCGCCGAGCACCAGGAGCGCCGGCGCGAACACCCACAGCGTCACCACCGTGCTGCGCGACCAGATGGCAACGTTGTTGAGCACGTTGCCCTCGTGGCCGGTGGACGAGATGACGATCGGCGAGATCACGCCGCCGAGGCACGCCGCCAGCGCGTACCAGCTGAGGCTGCGCAGGTTGGGGAAGCCGCGGCCGACCCGCGGCGCGTAGCGGAAGGCGAGCCACGCGAGCACCCCGCTGAGGGCGTACGAGGCCGTGCTCGCCCATGGGTAGACGCCGCCGAGCCCCTGCAGCAACGCGAGGAAGAGCA
>DATNCU010000660.1:0-13678 GCA_035607145.1 Thermoanaerobaculia bacterium | reverse complement strand
CCTGACCGAGCTGCGCGGGGCGCTCTCCAGCGGCCGCTTCGGGCTGGTGCTGGCGCTGCTCGCCGCCACCACCGCGCGCGGCGAGACGGCGGCGATCGTCGACCTCGGCGATCAGCTCGACCCGCAGGAAGCGGCGCGCTGCGGCGTGGTGCTGGAGCGGCTGCTGTGGGCGCGTCCGCAGCGGCTGCGCGAGGCGCTGGCGGCGGCCGAGATCGCCCTCGGCGGCGACTTCCCGCTGGTGGTGCTGGAGCTGGGCCTGCCGCCGCTCCCCTACGGCAGCCGCGACGAGCACGCCTGGCTGCGGCTGGCGCGGGCGGCGCGGCTGCACCGCGCGGCGCTGCTCGTGGCCACGCCATGGCGGATCACCGGCAGCGCCGCCGGCGAGGTGCTGGCGCTCGGCCGCCGCGGCGGCGTGTGGCTGGGCAGCGGCAGCGCGCCGCGGCTGCTGGCGGGCGTCGAGGGGCGGCTGGTGCGCGAGAAGAGCCGGCGGCAGAGCGAGCCCGCGGCGGCGAGCGCGGGCGCGCGTGCAAACGCGGCGGGGATGCGGTCTTTCGAGCGCCCGCCGCGCTACGCAGGTTCGTCGCCCTACGCCGATCTGGGCCTGCGCGCGCCGTCGCTGCTCGGGCCGCTACCGGCGCGCGGGCGTGGGGAAGGTGAACAGCTGGTTCCCGCAACGACGCGGACTCGCAAGTCCAGTTTCGATCTCGGTGTCCCGCGGCGCTCAAACGTAACGGCACCAGCGGCGTCATCCGCAACGATCGCTACGTCAAAGCAGCCGCAGGTGTGGCCGCGATCGAGAAAGCTCGCGCAGCAGCAGTCGCTCTTGCCCGACGCGCTCCCTGCCTACGCGGCACGCACCGCCGCGACGCGTGCTGCCGCCGCCGCGCCGCCCGAGCCGCGGCCGTTCGCCTCGCAGTTGTGAGGCGCGGCCGTCGCGATGCGAGTCGCCTGCCTGGCGGTGCCGTTGTTTCCCCTCGCCGCGCGGCTGCGTTGCGAGCCGGAGCTGCGCGGCGAAGCGGTGGCGATCCTCGAAGGCAACGGTCCCGCCGCACGCGTGCTCGCCGCCAGCCGCCGCGCTCGCAGCGCCGGCGTGACGCCGGGGCAGACGCTGGCGCAGGCGCAGGCGCTGCTCCCCCGCCTGGTCACTCGCGCCCGCGACCCCGAGGGCGAGCATGCCGCGCAGGAGGTGCTGCTCGAGCTCGCCGAAGGGTTTTCGCCGCGCGTCGAGGACGCCGCGCCCGGCGTGCTCTTCCTCGACCTCGAAGGTTGCCTCGATCGCTTCACCGGCTCGCGCTTCGCTAGCGACCCCGAGCGCGAGCTCGCCCGCTCGCTGCTGCTCGCCGCCGACCGTGCGACGCTGCCGGCGCGCACGGGAATCGCGTGCAGCAAGCTCGCGGCACAGGTCGCCTCGTCGCTCGCGCCGACGCCGCAGGTGGTGGCGCCGGGGGACGAGCCGTCGTTCCTGGCGCCGTTGCCGCTGCAGCGGCTCTCGCCCGAGCTCGAGGTGGCCGACACGCTGCAGCGCTGGGGCGTGCGCACCATCGGCGAGCTGGCGCGGTTGCCGGCAGCGGAGGTGGCGAGCCGGCTCGGCGAGGTGGGCCGCGAGCTGCACGCCCGCGCCCGCGGCCTCGACCCGCGGCCGCTGGTGGCGCGGCAGCCGCCGCCCGACCTGCGCGAAGGGATGTCGCTCGAATGGCCGCTGGTGGCGATCGAGCCCTTCCTCTTCCTCGCCCGCGCCGCCCTCGACCGCCTCTGCGCGCGCCTCGCCGCGAGCGGTCTTGCCTGCCTGCGCCTCGCCGTGTCGCTTCGCCTGGAGCCCGACGGCTGGAAGGAGCGCCTCATCGAGCTGCCGGCGCCGACGCGCGACGTCAAGGTGCTGCTGACGCTGCTGCGCCTCGACCTCGAGAAGGAGGCGCCGGGCGCGCCGGTGGGCGCCTTCGCGCTCGCCGCTCACCCCGATCGGCCGCGGGTGGCGCAGCGCACGCTGTTCGGGCCGCAGGAGATTCCGCCCGACCGCCTGGCGACGACGCTCGCGCGCCTCTTCGCGCTGCTCGGCCCGGGGCGCAGCGGCATGGCGGTGGCCACCGACGGCCACCGGCCGGAGCGCTTCGCGCTGGCGCCGTTCGACCCTCCCCCGCCGCCGCTGGTGCGGCCGCCGGCGCCCGCCGGCCGCGGATTGCTGGCGGTGCGCGTGCTGCGACCGCCGGTGCCGCTGGAGGTGCTGGTGGAGGGTGGCGAGGACGGCCCCGAGCGTCCGGCACAGGTAGCCTCGCCGGCGGAGACGCCGGAAGGCGAGGACGTGGGCGCCGGCCGCCGGCTGGTGGCTGCCGGCGAAGGGCGTCGGCGTGGCGGCAGGCGCCGGCCACGCATCGCCGGCCGCGTGCGCGTCGCCTCGGGGCCGTGGTCGGTGGAAGAGGGCTGGTGGGTCGCGGAGCCGGTGGCGCGCGAGTACTGGGACGTCGAGCTCGAGGAGGGTGGGATCTACCGGCTGTTCAGAGAAGCGCAGAAAGGCAGGTGGTTCGCCGACGGGGTTTACGACTAGCCGATCCGCTCTTCTCCCTCGTCCCACTCCTCCGCCGCCTCCGCGTCGTCAGGGCCGTCGGCGTCCACCGGCCGCAAACGCGCACGCGCCTCGAGCTGGGCGAGCAGCCGCTGCGCCTGCTCAAGGTCCTCCTCGTCCTCGATCCACACCGAGGGCAGCGTCTCGTCGGTCATCGGCACCGAGCCGCGCAGCGCGAAGAGGTGCTCGCCGCGGACGCTGGCGGCGATCCCCGCCGACTCCAGGAACGCCTTGACGAACTGTGCGTCGACCGGAGTCATCGCCACGTAGACGCGCTTGATGCGGGCGAAAGCCATGTCGTGAGCCAAGGATAGCTCAGCGCTCGCGGCTCCCCGGCCGTCCGGCACCCGCCGGCCGCACCCGCGGCGCCTGCATCGCGGTGAGCAGGTCGGCGCCCGCCGCGCGCACCAGGTGCGGGTAGCGCGCGCCGCCGTGGTAATCGAGGCGATGGGTGCGGAACAGCTCGCCCTGCTGCACCAGCAGCTCGATCGGCTCCTGCCGCTGCGCCGACGACGCCACCGCGTCGGTCAACCGGTCGGCCGACCAGGCGAGGCCGTCGATCGCCACCAGCTTGGCGCCTGGTGCGACTCCCGCCTGGTCGGCGGCCGAGCCGACGCGCACGTCACCGACCACGCCTTCCTTGTCGACGTCGATCCCCAGCGAGTAGCTCAAGTCGCGGCCGCCGATGATCGCCAGGCGGTCGGTAAGCGCGGCGTTGGGCTTGTCATCGAAGACGAGCTTCCAGCCCGCGGCCTCGAGGCCCGAGAGCGGCGCATGCTCGCTCTTGCTGCGCAGGTGCTCCACGAGCAGCGCCTTCCAGTCGCCGGCACCGACGGCGCCGAGCGCGGCGACGACGTCGTCGAAGGTGTACGGCTTCACCTCGGGTCCGTTTTCGGTGCCGCCGTAGAAGGCGCGGCAGAAGTCGTCGAGCGACTTGCTGCCCTTGCTGCCAGCGCGCAGCTTGGCGTCGACTTCCATCCAGATGAGCACCGATTCGTCGTAGAAGTCGGCGCCGCGGCGCCACGAGCGCCAGAAGGAGGGCACGCCGAAGAGCACCTGGGCCGCGGCGGCGGTGTCGCTGAGCGGTCGCCAGCGGCGGCCGCCCTGGTACTCGAGGTTGGCGGCGAGCAAGGCCAGCCGCTCCCGGCCGTACTCCGGGTCCCACAGGCCGGCGCGCGCCGGCAGCAGCTCGCGCAGGTACTGCGTCAGACCTTCGTAGACCCACAGCAGCCAGGTGTCGAACGGCTGCTGGTAGTCGTCGCGCACGAGGCCGGCGGGGCGGCGGTACTTGCCGTTCCACGAGTGGACGTACTCGTGCGCCAGCAGCGAGGCGAGCGCCTTGCGCCAGGGCTCCTCGAGCAGCGTGCGCTCGCCGAGCCGGTTGTCGCTCGATTCGTGGTGCTCGAGGCCGAAGTGCTCGACGTTGTCGCTCAACGTCAGCAGCCAGTCGTAGTGGCGGTAGTGGCGGGCGCCGAAGAGCGCGCCCGCCTCCGCGACTAGACGCGCATAGGCCTCGGCGAAGCCGGGCGGCAGGGTGAGCGCGCCCGGCGAATCGGCGACGACGTCGATCGCGTGCGGGCGGTCGCTCCCCGGCAGCTCCACGCGGGTGAAGTTGGCGCTCGCCACCAGCGGCGAGTCGATGAGGCGCACCAGCGACACCGGCGCGAAGCGCACGGTGCCGCCGCTCTCGGTGGCGCCTTCGAGCGCGGTGCCGTAGCGCCAGCCGTCGGGCAGGATGACGCTGGGCGCGAACCAGAGCTGCTCGGGCGAGGCGCCCTCGGGATAGAGCGCGACCGTGTTCCAGCTCAGCACCGCGAGCGCCGCCGTGGTGCTGCGCCCCGCCGTGAAGTTGGCGGCGACCACCGGCGCCAGGTAGTCGACCGCAGCCTCCACGGCGTCGGCGCCGGCCGGCACCTCGAGGTGGAAGGCGTACATGTCGACCGCGTCGCGCTGCCAGGCGAGATCGGCGCCGCCGGCGCGGAAACGCACACCGGCGAGGTCGCGGATGGGGCCGCTGGGCCCGTGCTCGCCGGGGATCCACTTCGGATAGACGAGGGTGAGCGGACCGGGCGAGGCGGGGATCAGGAGCTTCGCGTGCACGAGGCTGCGCGGCGCCTCGCGCAGGTCGACGTCGATCGCGATCGGCGCGTTCGCAGCGGCGCCCGGCGCGACTGCGAGTGCCGCGCCAGCGACGCCGGCAAGCGCGGCGCGGATGAGGACCTTCGCGAAGGCACGGCTCGCGGGCATGGCTACCCTCCTCGGCTCGTCCGTAACTGCGGCCGAGCTTACCGTGGCCGCGATCGGGATGACCGTCACCTGCGTTACGCTCGCCGCTCCATCTCGGAGGAACGCGAATGCGCCGACGTTGGCCCGGTCTCGCCACTGCCCTGCTCGCCGCCGTCCTGCTCGTGCTCGCCTGCGCCAGCCCGCGCGCCGCGCAGTCTCCCGCGACCGCGCCGCAGGCGGCCGCCGCCGCGCCGGCGTTCGACTTGATCCTCCGCGGCGGCACCGTCTACGACGGCAGCGGCGGCGAGCCGCGCGTCGCCGACGTCGGCATCCGCGGCGACCGCATCGCCGCGATCGGCGACCTCTCCGCGGCCGCCGCGGGCCAGACGATCGACGTCTCCGGCCTCGCCGTCGCCCCCGGCTTCGTCAACATGCTCTCGTGGGCCACCGACTCCTTCATCGCCGACGGCCGTGGCATGAGCGACCTCGTGCAGGGCGTCACCCTCGAGGTGATGGGCGAAGGCTGGTCGATGGGGCCGCTCAACGACGCCATGAAGAAGGAGTCGGTCGAGCAGCAGGGGGACATCCGCTACCCCATCACCTGGACGACGCTCGGGGAGTACCTCGAGATGCTGGAGAAGAAGGGCGTGTCGATGAACGTCGCTTCGTTCGTCGGCGCCACCACGGTGCGCATCCACGAGCTCGGCTACGCCGACCGCGAGCCGACGCCCGAGGAGCTCGCGCGCATGGAGGATCTCGTGCGCGCCGCCATGCGCGAAGGCGCGCTCGGCGTCGGCTCGTCGCTCATCTACGCGCCCGCCTTCTACGCCAAGACCCCCGAGCTGGTGGCGCTCTGCCGCGCCGCCGGCGAGCACGGCGGCATGTACATCAGCCACATGCGCAGCGAGGGCAATCGCCTGCTCGAGGCAGTCGACGAGCTGATCGGCATCGCCCGTGACGCGAAAGTGCCCTCCGAGATCTACCACTTGAAGGCGGCCGGCCGCGACAACTGGGGCAAGCTCCCCGACGTCATCGCCCGCGTCGAGGCGGCGCGCGCCGCCGGGCTGCGCATCAGCGCCGACATGTACAACTACACCGCGGGCGCCACCGGCCTGGATGCCGCGATGCCGCCATGGGTGCAGGAGGGCGGCCTGCAGAAGTGGCGCGAGCGGCTGCGCGACCCCGCCACCCGCGAGCGCGTCGAGCGCGAGATGCGCACGCCGACCGACGAGTGGGAGAACCTGATGCTCGCCGCCGGCGGCGCCGAGAACGTCCTCTTCTCCGACTTCAAGAGCGACGCCCTCAAACCACTCGCCGGCAAGACTCTGGCGCAGGTCGCCGCCATGCGCGGCAAGAGCCCTGAAGCAACGGCGATCGACCTGGTGATCGAGGACGACAGTCGCGTCGGCACCATCTACTTCCTGATGAGCGAGGACAACGTGCGCCGCGAGGTGGCGCTGCCCTGGGTGAGCTTCGGCTCCGACGCTGAGGCGAGTGCTCCCGAGGGCGTGTTCCTCAAGTCGAGCACCCACCCGCGCGCCTACGGCAACGTGGCGAGGCTGCTTGGCCGCTACGTGCGCGACGAGAAGCTGGTGCCGCTGCCCGAGGCGATCCGCCGCCTCACCTCGATGCCGTCCGAGAACTTGAAGCTGCGCGACCGCGGCCGCCTCGCCCCCGGCTACTTCGCCGACGTCGTCGTCTTCGACCCCGCCACGGTCGCCGACCACGCCACCTTCGAGTCGCCGCGTCAGTTCGCCACCGGCGTGCGCGACGTGGTGGTCAACGGCATCCTCGCGTTGCGCGACGGCAAGCACACCGGCGCGTTCCCGGGCCGTGTCGTGCGCGGCCCCGGGTGGAGCGGCTGGCACTGAGTACTCGGCCACGTAATTGTCTGCGTATTCTCCAAGCTCAAGCTCGAACGACACGCTCGAGAATGTGCGATTCGCCGAGTCGGAGGACGATCTCCGCGCGGTGTTCTCGCAGTCCAAGTACCGGGAGTTGGTGCCGTTCTTGTCATTCTCGCAGTACTTTCCTCGCTCGAAGCGTCGCGCCCTGGATGAAGACCGCAGGCTGCAAGTCGCCGGGAGAGGCGCATTGGCCATAGGGGGAATGTTCGCCGGCGTCATCGTCTATTCGATATGGCGCCATTCGCTCGTTCCGGTTGCCGTATTTACGCTGGTGGGGCTGCCCCTGATCCGCGGCCTGAAGCGGCTGGCACGACGACTCTTTGATGTCACGTCCGAGTCATCCAAGTTTGTCGAGTTGATCTGCTTCGATCGCCGATGTCCGGTGATTTATTTGAGGCGCTTCGCGACCGAAGATCCGCCGCTGCCAACCGGACGAACCCGCCATCGTCTGATCGACTATCTGACGCGTCGGCGAGGGACGCAGGCTTTGGAGAACATCTCGGATCTGCTCGCGACGTGCGGGCCGGTGGTCGGCGTCGGACGACCCAGCGACGCAATGATCTTGCACCGGATCTATCGCTTGTTCGTTCTCGACGATTCGTGGCGCGCTGTCGTCAGCCCGCTCTTGAAGCAGGCGAGGTTGGTCTTCATCCAGTATGAGCCAAGCCAGTCGCTCGACTGGGAGGTGAGCGAGGCGCTCGCGTCGAGCGATGCCACTGTCTTTCTCTACCTTCCTGGGGTATCCAGAGATGTGGCGCTAAACAAGGAACTTGCTCTGCAGTCGTTGTCGCCTTCGATCAGGAAGGCTGCCGAGTTCGAACATGTCATCCGAGCCTCAGACGGACTTGCGAGCGACGAGTACGCATTGTTGGTAACCATCGGCAGAGGCGAACAGCGGATCTTCGGCCTTAAGCGACACTTTGATGATGTCTGGCGTGCGCTGTTTCGAGAGATCATCCGTCGCAGGTTGTCCGTGAATCGAGACTTCCAAGACGTGCCGCCCGACTATGTAGAGTTCGTGGATGCGATGGAGGGACGTGGATCAGCGTGGCTCGACCTCGTGATCCTAGCGGCTGCTGCGCTCGGATCGTTGCTGGTTCTCTTCCATCTGCGCCCTTGAATCTCTGCCACGCGTCAACGGATCCGATCCGTAGCGAGTCGCAGGCAGCGCGGTCCTTAGCGGCGATCCGACGCGCCGACGACCTTCTTGCGCTCCGTCGCCACCCAGTGGTTGATCTTCGCGTCGAGCATGCCGAGCGTCACCGCGCCGTCGCCGAGCACCTGGTCGTGGAAGGCCTGCACCTGGAAGCGCTCGCCGAGCTGCTTCTCGGCGTACTCGCGCAGGCGGCGGATCTCGAGGTTGCCGATCATGTACGCCGTCGCCTGCGCCGGCACCGCGATGTAGCGGTCGACCTCGGCGGCGGCGCGCTCGGGGGTCTGCGTGGTGTGCGCGAGGACGTAGTCGATCGCCTGCTGGCGCGTCCAACCGAGCGCGTGCATGCCCGAGTCGACCACCAGCCGCGCCGAGCGCAGCGCCTCGTTGGAGAGCAGCCCGAGCTTCGCGAGATCGTCGGAGTAGAGGCCCATCTCGCCGGCGAGCCGCTCGGTGTACAGCGCCCAGCCCTCGCTGAAGCCGGAACTGCCGAAGTAGCGCTGGATGGGGTGCGTGCCGCCGACCTCCTTCGCCACCGCGCCCTGCAGGTGGTGGCCCGGGTAGGTCTCGTGGAAGGCCGTCGCCTCGATGCCCGCCCGGCTCTGCTTCTCGGCCTCGAAGGCGTTGATGTAGTAGGTGCCGGGGCGGGTGCCGTCGTCGGAGCCCGACTGGTACTCGGCGCCCGGCGCCGATCGCTCGCGGAACGCCGGGTACGGCACCACCACGACCGTCGCCTTCGGCACGATGCCGAACCAGTGCGGCACGGCGGCGCGGGCGCGCTCCACTGCCGCCGTCGCGTAGTCGATCAGCTGCTGCCGCGAGGTGAAGGTGTACGGCTGCTGCTTGACCTTGGCGAGCAGCGCCGCGGGGTCGGCGGTGCCGAAGCTCTTGGCGCCGATCTCCTTCATCTCGGCGAGCGCGCGGTCCATCTGCTGCAGGCCGAGGCGGTGGATCTCCTCGGCATCCATGCGCGTCGAGGTGTGGAAACGCACCGCGGCGCGGTAGCACTCGCGCCCTTGCGGGTTGGCGGCGACGGCGATCGCTTCGCGCGCGGCGGGCAGGTAGTCCTTGGCGAGAAATTCGCGGTAGCGGCGGATGGCGGGCTTCGCCTGCTCGTCGATCACCTTGGCGAGCGCCGTGCCGAAAGGGGCGTCGGCGTCGCGCTTGGCGGGGTCGTAGAAGGGCGACTCGGCGGCGGTGCCGGCGAGCAGGCCGTCCATCTGCTCGATCACCCGCTGCACGTTCCCCTTCGGCGCGCTGTAGCCGCGGCGCAGACCCTCGCGCAGCCGCGCGATCTCGCCGTCGAGGTAGCGCGGCAGCTGGCCGAGGCGCGCGAGCGCCGCCTGCCGCAGCGCCGGCGTGCCCACCGGCTGCACGGAGGCGAGGAAGGTGTAATTGGCCTGCCACCCCGTCCACGTCGGGCTGACGTTCCATAGCTCGGTCTCGCAGACGCGGGCGCCGGCCGACGCCTCGAGCAGCTCGCGCAGGAAGTCGTGCGTCACCTGCGCGCGGCCGGTGAGACGCGCACGGTCGACGGTGTCGAGCTCGTCGAGCAGCGCGTCCTCCTCGTCGCGCCAGGCGTCGAGACCGGCGAGCGAGTTGTCGGGAAGGCGCGAGTTGTCGGCGTCGGCGCGTCCCTGCACCGTGGCCTGGTCGGGGAAGTGCTCGAAGTACGCCTTGACGTAGGCGTCGGCGAGCGCGTTGACGCGCGCGGCGGGGTCGGCGGGGAGCGTCGAGGCGGGCGACGGCGCAACTGCAGGAGTCGGCGATGGAGTCGCGCCAGTTGCGGCGGGCGATGCCGTGGTCGCCGCGCACGCAGCAGCACCATTTGCAAGGAGAGTCAACGCAACAGCAGAGCCGAGGAGTCCGTGTCGCATGCCTCCATCGTACAGGTCACTCGCGCCCCGGCTCGACCCCCGTCAACCCTTCGACGCCCATCAGCGTCATCGCCAGCTCCGGCACTGACAGCGCGAGCCAGTGGCCGTCCGGCGACACGCCCAGCGACTCCGGCTGCAGCTCGGGCGTGAAGCCTGCGACCGGCACGAGCGGCGCCGCGGGATCGAGCCCTTCGTTCACGCGAACGAGGCTCACGCCGGTGCGGCCGGCGTCGTCGACGCTCACCACCAGCAGGCCGCGGCTGTCGCGGGTCCAGCGCAGCCGTCCGATCGAGGCCGGGTTGAGCACCAGCACGGTGCTCTTCGCGAGCGCGCTGTCGCGCAGGCGCACGGTGCCGCCCACCGGCGAGCCGTCGGCGAGGCGCACGACGCGCAGGCCCACCCAGCCGTGCGCGGCCTGCGTGTGGTAGGCGACGAAGCGGCCGTCGGGCGATACCTCGGGGTGGCTCACCACCGGGTCGCGCACCAGCCACTGCGCGGCGCTGCCGTCGAGGCGCACCTTCCACAGCCCGCGCTTCTGCGGGTGGCCGGAGACGTAGGTCACCCAGCCGTCGGGCGTGGCGGTGGGGCTCTCGGCGTCGACGCCGTCGCGCGACAGCTGCCGCGCCGCGCGGCCGTCGGCGTCGGCGCTCCAGATCTCGAAGTGCCCTGTGCGGTTCGAGCTCCACAGCAACCGCTTGCCGTCGGCGGAGAACCCGGGGTCCCAGTCGTCGGCGGGATCGTCGGTGAGCCGGCGCACGGCGCCGCTGGTGCGGTCGACGGCCCAGACGTCGAGGTTGCCGCTTCGGCTCGACGAGAAGGCGACGCGCGCGCCGTCGGGCGAGTAGGCCGGCTGGCGATCGAGCGTGTCTCCCTCGGTGAGCCAGCGCGCGCCCTCGCCATTCGCGCCGCGCGGATCGCTCGTCGCGGGTGCATCCGGCGCCGCCAGTGGCAGCTCGCGCAGGTGTGCGCGCCGCGTGACGAGGTCGATCACCGCGCTGCCGTTGCCCAGCACGTCCACCGTGCGCGCCACCTGCGGGAAGGCGAGCAGCTCGCGCGGCTTGCCGCCGCGCGCCGACTGCACGACCAGCCGGCTCGCCGGCGTGTAGAGCGTCACCTGCTCGGACTGCGCGTAGAGCAGCGCCTTGCCGTGGCGCAGCCAAGCCGGCGCCGAGATGAGGCCGCCGGCGGGGGTCGGCAGCACGACCGTGTGCCCGCCGTCGACTTCGACGAGCCGCAGCTCGTCCCCGACGCTGGTGAGCGCGCCGCTCGCCACCACCGCGATGCGGTCCCCCGCCGGCGACCAGCGCGGAGCCGCGAGCGAGCGGCCGTCGCTCGGCGCGTACAGCACCTGCTCGCCGCTGCCGTCGGCCGCCGCCGTGCCGAGCACCCAGGCACCGCTCGCGAGCTGGCGCACGAAGCAGACGCGCTTGCCGTCCGGCGACCAGTCCCCTTCGACGGCGTTGGGGACGACGCGCCGCGGCTCGCCGCCGAGCTCGGGGACGCGGTAGAGCGACGTTGTCCCACCCTCGTGCCGCGCGAACAGCAGCGTCGCGCCGTCGCGCGAGAACCGCGGTGCCTCGTCGGGACCGCCGGTGAGCGCCGCCTCTTCGCCGGTAGCGAGCTCGCGCCGCCAGATGCGCGGCCCACCGTCGCGCCGCGAGACGAAGGCGAGCGTGCGGCCGTCGGGCGAGACAGCCGGGCTCCAGTCGCGCCCCGAGTAGGAGAGCGGCCGCAATCGCGGCGCCGCGGGCGCCGGCGCCAGGAAGTGCGCCGCCGTGAGCAGCGCCGCCACTCCCGCCGCGATCCCCGCCGCCACCAGCCACGGGCGTACCCGCGAGCGCGGTGGCGCCGGCAGCACCACCTGCGCGCCGCTGCTCCGCGAGGCGCCCTCGCCGCCGGCGAGCGCGAACGCCAGATCGTGCGCGCTCTGGAAGCGCTCCTCCGCCCGCTTCTCCAGGCAGTGGCGGATGATGCGGCCGAGCTCGGGCGTGTCGCCGGCCGACAGTCGCTCCAGCCCGCGCGGCTCCTCCACCAGGATCGCGGTGAGCGTCTCCACCGGAGTGCCGACCTGGAACGCGCGCTCGCCGGTGAGCATCTCGTAGAGCACGCAGCCGAGCGAGAAGACGTCGGAGCGGCCGTCGAGCGGCTCGCCGCGGATCATCTCCGGCGACATGTAGCCGACGGTGCCGAGCACCGTCCCCTGCGCCGTCTTCCAGTGCTCGGGCGCGTCGTGGCGCGGCTCCACCAGCTCGTGGCGCGCGAGGCCGAAGTCGAGCAGCTTCACCATGCCGCTGCGCGTGATGAAGAGGTTGTCGGGTTTGACGTCGCGGTGGACGATGCCGCGGTCGTGCGCGGCGCCCAGCGCGCGCGCCGCCTGCGCGCCCCAGTCGCGCACCTTGCGTGCCGACAGCGGTCCGTCCTCGAGCCGGCGGCCGAGCGTCTCGCCGTCGAGCAGCTCGGTCACTGCGTAGACGATTCCGTCCTGCTCCGCGAAGTCGTGGAGGGCGAGGATGTTGGGGTGCGACAGCGCCGCCACCGAGCGCGCCTCGCGCTCGAAGCGCGCCAGCGCGTCGGCGTCCGCCGCCAGGTGCGACGGCAGGATCTTGATCGCCACCTCGCGGCCCAGCCGCGTGTCGCTCGCCCGCCACACCTCCCCCATGCCGCCGGCGCCGAGCGGGGCGAGGATCTCGAACGGACCGAGGCGGTCGCCGGCGCGCACGCTGAGGATCTCCGCGTCGAACGAAACGGGGGGCAAGGCGATGATAGCCCTTCGCGGAGATCCCTCGCCCGCGCGTGCGCGCGCTAGAACCGCAACAGGATGAGGTGGGTCTCGCCCTTCTCGTCGGGTGCCCACCAGAGCAGCTCGGCCTTGCGGTCGCCGTCGAGGTCGACCAGCTCCCACTTGGGAGACGGCAGGCGTGGAGGTTCCGGCGTGGGCGTCGGCTGCGCGCCGCGAGCTTTCGATCTGGCGGGCGTCGGGGCCGGCGTGGGAGTCGGCGCCGCGCGCTCGCGGCTGCTCTCGGTGCGTGTGCCACCCGTGCCCACGCTCACTTCGACGGTGCGCCGCGAGCGCGCCTCGGTGCCCTCGACCTTCACGGCAAGCATGGGCTTCTTCGTCGGCAGGCCGTTCGCCGCCGCCGCGTGGATGGCAAGCGTGCCGCCGCCGAGGGTGACGAGGTCGGGGCGGCCGTCGCCGCTCACGTCGGCGCCGTAGCGCCAATCGACCTCGTCCGCGGGGAACGTCGCCTCGATCGGCTCGGCGCGCAGGCGGCCGCCGCCCATGCCGCGGAAGAGCGTCACCGTCATGTCGCCGCCGCCGAGCCCTTCGTCAGCAGCGATCGCCAGGTCGTCGCGACCGTCGCCGTCAAAGTCGCCGGCGCTGACCGTGACGTCTTGCCAGGCACGGGCCGAAAGCTCGCGCGCGAGCAGCGGCCGGCGCGGCGCGGCGCCAGGCTCGCCCACCAGCGCGAAGACGCGCAGGCGTTTGCGGCTCATCACGCCGAGACCGCGGAAGCTGCCGACGACAAGCGTCGGGCGGCCGTCGAGCGTCACCACCTCCGACTCCGCCACGCGCTCGGGCTCGGGCAGCTCGGAGGTCAGCTCCTGCCGCTCGCCGCCCGCGCCGATCAGCACGGTGCGCAGGTGGATGCCTTCCTGCGCCGGTCCGACGGCGAGCCACGGGCCGACGAAGCGCGCGCTCGGGCTTTCGAGGTGGAGGCCCCAGCGCTCGAGCTTGGCGGTCACCGGCACTGCCTGAGCTGCGCCGGCTTGCAGCGCGTCGCCGGCCCGCGTGAGCCGACGCACTTCGCCCGCGGCCGCGGCGGCGAGCCACGGATGGCGCGCCGTCATCTCGTCATCGCCGTCGCCGCCAAAGAGGAGATCGGGACCGTCGTAGACGCGCCGGCCATCTCCAGCGCCCGAGCCCTCGAAGGCGAGGACGTGACGGCGGTCGGCG
>DATNCU010000623.1:0-2832 GCA_035607145.1 Thermoanaerobaculia bacterium | reverse complement strand
CGCTGACGTCGGAGGACGTGATTCACAGCCTCTATTTCCCGACGTTCCGGACCAAGATCGACGCGATTCCCGGACGCTATACCGAGCTCTGGTTCGAACCGACGAAGCCGGGCACCTATCACCTCTTCTGCGCCGAGTACTGCGGCACCCAGCACTCCGGGATGGTGGGCTGGGTCGAGGTGATGACCCCCGAGGACTACGAGCACTGGCTCGCCGGCGGCGCGCAGGCCGACAAGCCGGCGGCCGCGGCTGGGGCCGACCTCTTCGCCTCCATCGGCTGCAACACCTGCCACGTCGAGGCGGGCGGCGGCCGCGCGCCGTCGCTGCGCGGCGTCTTCGGCAAGCAGGTGCAGCTGGCGAGCGGGCAGACCATCGTCGCCGACGCCAGCTACCTGCGGCGCTCGATCCTCGAGCCGCCGGCCGACCTGGTGGCGGGCTACCAGCCCATCATGCCGACCTACAAGGGCCAGATCAGCGAGGAGAACCTCTTCAAGCTGATCGCCTACATCAAGAGCCTGGGCGAGGCGGGAGCGGCGCCGGCGACGCCCGCCGGAGCGCCGGCACCGGCTGAGGCGGCGGCGCCGCCAGCCGTCCAGACCAGCCAAGGAGGCGCGCCATGAGTGCCGTCGCCGCGCGCACGCTGCGGCCCAACTACCTCAACGCCGCCTACGGCGTGAAGAGCTGGCTGCTCACCAAGGACCACAAGCGCATCGCGCTGCTCTACCTCGCCTCGGTGTTGGTGTTCTTCCTCGTCGGCGCCATCTACGCCGGCCTGGTGCGTCTCGAGCTGCTGACGCCCGAGGGCGACCTCGTCTCTTCCGACACCTACAACCGCCTCTTCACCATGCACGGCGTGGTGATGATCTTCTTCTTCCTGATCCCGGTGATCCCGGCGGTGCTCGGCAACTTCCTGCTGCCGCTGATGCTGGGCGCCAAGGACCTCGCCTTCCCGAAGATCAACCTGCTCAGCTGGTACGTTTACATGGTGGGCGGCTCGCTCGGCGTGTACGCGCTCATCCAGGGCGGCGCCGACACCGGCTGGACCTTCTACCCGCCGTTCTCCACCCGCTTCTCCAATTCACCCGTGACGCTGGTGGCGCTCGCCGGCTTCGTCGCCGGCTTCTCGTCGATCCTCACCGCGCTCAACTTCATCGTCACCGTGCACCGCATGCGGGCGCCGGGGCTCACCTGGTTCCGGCTGCCGCTCTTCGTCTGGTCGCTCTACGCCACCAGCGTCATCATCATGCTGGCGACGCCGATCCTCGCCATCACGCTGGTGATGCTGATGCTGGAGCGCTCGCTGCACCTCGGCATCTTCGACCCCACCTTGGGCGGCGACCCGGTGCTCTTCCAGCACCTCTTCTGGTTCTACTCGCACCCGGCGGTCTACATCATGATCCTGCCGTCGATGGGCGTCATCAGCGAGCTCGTCGCCGCCTTCTCGCGCAAGCGGGTGTTCGGCTACTCCTTCGTCGCCTTCTCGTCGATGGCGATCGCGGTGCTCGGCTTCCTGGTCTGGGGGCACCACCTCTTCGTCTCCAGCCAGACGGCGTTCGCCGGCACGCTCTTCTCGGTGCTCACCATGCTCGTCGCCATCCCCTCGGCGATCAAGGTGTTCAACTGGACGGCGACGCTCTACCGCGGCTCGGTGTCGTGGCAGACGCCGATGCTCTACGTCATCGGCTTCCTCGGCCTGTTCACCATCGGCGGGCTGACGGGAGTCTTCCTCGCCACCATGGGCTTCGACATCCACGTCCACGACACCTACTTCGTGGTGGCGCACTTCCACTACATCATGGTGGGCGGCACGCTGATGGGCTACCTCGGCGGCCTGCACTATTGGTGGCCGAAGATCACCGGCCGGCTCTACCCCGAGTTCTGGGGGCGCATCTCGGCGATCCTGGTGTTCGTCGGCTTCAACCTCACCTTCTTCCCGCAGTTCATCCTCGGCTACCTGGGGATGCCGCGGCGCTACCACGCCTACGCGCCGGAGTTCCAGGTGCTCAACGTGCTGTCGACGGCGGGCGCCACGGTGCTCGGGGTCGGCTACCTGCTGCCGATGATCTACCTGGTGTGGGCGATGCGCTACGGCAAGAAGGCGGGCGCCAACCCCTGGGGCGCGGTGGGGCTGGAGTGGGAGACCACCTCGCCGCCGCCGACCTTCAACTTCGACCAGGCGCCGGTGGTGGACCACGAGGCGTACGACTACCGCCGCAACGTGGAGGAGAAGCAAGTTGCGGCCTGAGTGGGGACATGAGGAGCGCGCCGGCCAACAGGGCGGGTGGGGGCGCCCCCTGCCCCTCGAGGGGCAGGGGGACGGGGGGACAGGGGTGGAGCTAAACCTTGTCCGCTGACGCTCGGCCGCACGGCGGCCTGCTGCCGTCCGATCAGCATGCGCACGACGCCCATGCGCACGGCGGCGGCGTGCTGCAGCACCACTTCGACAGCCTCGACCAGCAGCGCGACGCCTCGACCCTGGGCATGTGGGCCTTCGTGGCGCAGGAGGCGATGTTCTTCGGCGGCCTCTTCACCGCCTACCTCGTCTACCGCTTCCTCTACCCGGAAGCGTTCCACCTCGGCAGCCACCAGCTCAACGTGCTGCTCGGCGGCATCAACACCGCCGTGCTCATCAGTTCGTCGCTGACCATGGCGATGGCGGTGTGGGCGGCGCAGACCGGCCGCCGCAAGCAGCTCACCGCGTGGCTGGTGCTGACGCTGCTGCTCGGCAGCGCCTTCCTCGTCGTCAAGTACTTCGAGCACGCCGAGAAGTTCCACCACCACCTGGTGCCCGGCGCCCACTTCGCCTTCCCCGGCGCCGAGGGCGGGCACGTG
>DATNCU010000560.1:0-4838 GCA_035607145.1 Thermoanaerobaculia bacterium | reverse complement strand
CCTGCATGCGCGCGCTCCCCGACCTGCTGCGCTTCACGCCCGAGACGCGGTTCGACGCCATCCTCGCCTGGGACCTGCTCGACTACCTGGGCGCCGCCGGCCTCGCCGTGCTCGGCGAACGCCTCGCCCCGCACTGCCACCCGCGCACGCTGCTGCACGCGATGGTGGCGCGCGAAGGCAAGCTGCCCGCGCAGCCGGCGCGCTGGGAGATCGTCGACGAGCACACCATTCGGCAGTTCCCGCACGGCGGGCCGGTGCTCGACGCCGTGCGGCTCACCGACGCCAGCCTGCAGCGCGCGCTCGGCGCCTTCCGCGTCGACCGCAGCTACCTGCTGCAGAACGGGCTGCAGGAGTTCCTGCTCGAGCCCGGCGCGCCGTCGCTGCCGCCCACCGTCGCCGGGCCGGTGCGCCGCCGGCGCCCCAGCGGCAAGTTTTAGGTAGCAGCCGGCGCGCTAGAAGCCCAGCGCGCCGTTGCCTTCCACGCGCTCGAGCAACTCGAGCTCCGAGAGGCGCCACTCGCCGCCGTCGTCGATCCACAGCGAGCGCACGCGCCAGCTCTCGCGGGCATTGCCGGCGCCGCGGTCCAACGCCACCGCGGCGAGGAAGGTCGGCTCGCCGCTGCGGTTGCCCGGCCCGAGCGTCAGCTTCCGATCCGAGACGTCGATGGAGACGCTGCGCGCGACCCCGCGGAAACGCATCACCGCCCCGGCGAGCTGCTGCGGGTCGCGCAGCTCGCTCACGTACGGGCGCGCGCGGACGATGAAGCCGGGGGCGAAGAAGTCGAGCACGCCGCGCGCGGTCGCCGCACTGGCAAGCGCCGATTCGTCGCCGTGCTTCTCGAGCTCGTTCATGAGCGCGTCGAGGCGGCGGTGAATCCGCCGCTCGGGCGAGCGCCACCAGCTCCACCCGAGCCATGCCGCGGCGACTACGGCGGCGAGCACCGCGAGACGAATCGCGCGTGGCGACATGCGGCGGACCATACCAGCGTCTACGCGCGAGCCGGCGCGCGCGCTTGGGCCCAAACGCGAAGCGGCGGGCCCGCGCCCGCCGCTCGTCCCGCTGCGAGGGCCTCGGCGTCAGCTCTTCTTTTCGCTGTAGACGCCGGAGACGCGCGTCTTGCCGGCGTCGGCGCTGAGGGTGAACGTCACCGTGCGCTTGCCGTCGCCGCTCTCGCCGATCACCATGCCGCCGTCGCCCGACGGACCCGAGTACTTGCTCTCGGTCACCTTGAAGCCGGCGCCCTCGAGCTGCGACTTGTAGTAGCCGAAGACGTCGTCGACGGAGTCGCCGGTGGCGAGGCTGAAGGTGCCGCCGCGCTGCGAGGAGTCCTCCGCCGCGTAGACGCCCTCCGGCGTGGCGCCGGGGTAGGCGGGCACCCAGCCCGGCAGCTGCGCCGAGCCGCCGTAGGTGGCGGTCTCGCCGTTGGCGCCGTGCACCTCCATCTTGCCGCCGCTGCTGTCGAAGCTCATGCTCGACTCGCCCTGCGGCGTGTCGAAGCTGATCTTGCCGTTCCGGATGTCGGCCATGTTGACGGTGACCACTTCGCCGGTCTTCTTGTTCTTGATGGTCACCTTGCCGGTCGCCTCGTCGCTGCTCACCAGCTCGAGGTCGGGGTTCATGGCGGTGATCATCTTCACCGTCGCCATGCCCGGGTTGTCCTTGTACTCGGCGACCGCCGTCTTCGCCTTGTTGTAACCCCACCATGCGAAGGCGCCGAAGGCGACGCCGCAGACGACGATGACGCCGACGCACCCGATGGCCACCCATGCCCAGACGCTCAAACCCTTCTTCTGCGGCGGCACGGACTGAGGCTGCACCATGGATCGAGATCCTCCTTGCGAGATGCCGTTGTGTTGCGGGAACCCAGTGTTGGGAAGCCAGCCTTGGTGTGGAGGCAGGTAGGTTAGCATGCACCCCCGCGACCACCCTGGTAGCATCGCTCGCGGGCATGGCCGAGAGCGAGATCGACTACGGCGCGATGCTGCAGCGCGCGCTGCGCTCGGTGGTGCGCGAGGTGCTCGTACGCACCGAGCGCGAGGGCCTCCCGGGCGAGCACCACTTCTACCTGAGCCTGCGTACTGACCACCCCGGTACGCAGGTGCCACCCTTCCTGCGCCAGCGCTTCCCGGAGGAGATCACTGTCGTCCTCCAGCACCAGTTCCGCGATCTCGTCGTCGACGACAATGGGTTCGCGGTGACACTGCGGTTCGACGGCATGCCCGCCCGTCTCGTGGTGCCGTGGGAGGCGGTCGTCGCCTTCTTCGATCCCACCGCGGAGTTCGGGCTGCGCTTCGACATGCCGGCGCTGGCCGGCGCCGCCACCACACGCGGACCGGTCGCGGCCACCAACGCGGGCGAGCCATCGTCGCCTCAGCCGGCTGCGTCGGGCGCCAGCGACGCCGCTCACGACGCCGGTGACGAGAGCGAGGTGGCGAAGGTCCTCTCCTTCGGCCGGCCGCGCGACCGCCGCGACGATTAGTCACAGGGTCGCGACGTCGACGTGCCCGCGCCGCGCTGACTAGGGCGCCGGCAGGCCCGTGGCCCGCGTGTAGGCCTCGCGCACCGTGGCAATGGTGTCCGCGTCCTGCGGCGCCTTGTCGTGACGGTAACCCTTGACGCGGGCGAAGCGCAGGGCGAGACCACCCGGGTAGGTGGAGCTCTCCTGCAAGTCGTTGTAGGCGATCTCGACGACTACCTCCGGCCGCACGAAGACGACGTGCCGCTCGCGCCGCGTCTCGAGGGCGAGCAGGCGCTCCGTTTGCCAGGTGAGCATCTCGTCGGTAAGGCCCTTGAAAGTCTTGCCCAGCATCACCCACCCCGGCGCTTCTGGGTAGGTGGCGTCGACGATCGTGCCTTCCGGATCGCGCGCGCCGAGGTGAAGATTCGACAGCCAACCTTGACGTCGCCCGCTGCCCCATTCGACGGCGAGGATGACGAGGTCGAGCGTCTTCGCTTGCTTGATCTTGAGCCAACTTGCGCCGCGGCTGCCCGCCTCGTACGGCGAGTCGAGGCCCTTGGCCATCACGCCCTCGTGCCCACGCGCGAGCGTCGCACGCAGGAACTCCTCCGCGGCCGCGGCGTCGGCGGTCACCAGCCGCTCGACACGCAGCTCGGGCGGCAACAGGCCCGCGAGCGCCACCGCCCGCTCGCGCTGCGGCGCGCCGAGCAAGCTCGCGCCGTCGAGCCACAGGCAGTCGAAAAAGAACGGCGACAACGGCAGCTCGCCGCGCAGGCCGTCGACGTCGAGCTTGCGGCCGAAGCGGCGCATCGTCACCTGGAACGGGTGCGGCGTGCCGTCGCCGCGCAACGCGATCACCTCGCCGTCGAGGATCAGCTCGCGCGCCGGCAGCGCCGACACCGCTTCGACCACTTCCGGCACCGCGACGGTCACGTCGTTGAGCCGCCGCGAGAACACTCGCACCTCACTGCCGCTCTTGTGCACTTGCACCCGAGCGCCGTCGAGCTTCGCCTCCAAGCTCGCCTCGCCAAGCAGCGACAGCGCCTCGCTCACCGTCGCCGCCGTCTGCGCCAACATCGGCTGCAGCGGCCGGAACAGCTCGACGCCAAGCGCGCTCAACGCCCGCTCACCGCCGCCGTGGATGGCCGCCGCCGCCACCTCGCCGAGGCTCCCCGACACCATCAACGCCCGCCGCACGGCAGCCGCCGGAATGCCAGCCGCCTTCGCCACCGCCTCAGCCACCACGCCCTCGAGCGCGCCCTGGCGCAGCTCGCCAAACAACAGCCGCCGTAGGAAGTCCTGCTCGGCCTCCGTCGCACGACCGAGCAGCGCCCCCAACATCTCCGCCCGCGCGGTGCCCGACCCGCCGCCGCTCACCGCTGCGATCGCACCCAGTGAAGCGTCGACTTCGTCGATCGTCAACGAGGCCGCTCCCGCCGCCGCCGGCCGCACCTGGTGCAGCAACGCCGGCCCGATCCCGATCCTCCCCTGCCGCGGCCCACCGGTCAGAAACGCGCCGGCGATCGCCACCTCCTGCGCCGACATCTTTGCCAAGAGCTCGCCCAGGATGCCGATCTTCTGCAGCCGCTTCGAGGTGGAAGCGACACGACCGGCGGCATCAACCAACTCGGCGAACAGCACGCGCGGATCATAGGCGCGCACCGAGTCGTTCGGCAGCGATCCGCGGCGAGCCGCCGCGAATGGGGCGCGCCGGGGGAGGGCTCCCGCCCGCGCGCAGCGTCTTCGCGAGCACGGACGGGATACCCCCCGGCAGGCGGGCCCCCGTTCGCGGCGGCTCGCCGCGCTCGGCGGCGCTGCGGCGCTCTACTCGGCAACGAGCGCGCGAACCGCCGCGAAGATCTCCTCGCGGCTAGGCTTCGCGAAGTAGTCGCCGTCCGACCCATAAGGCGGCCGGTGGTCCTTGGCCGTCAGCGTCCGCGCCGGCGCGTCGAGCCACCAGAACGCGGACTCTTCCTTCGGGGAATGGCCCCCCCCGAGCACCTGCTGCACGATGAACGCCGAAGCACCCCCCGGCACGTCCTCGTCGACCACCAGCAGCCGGTGCGTCTTCCGCAGCGACTCGCGGATCACCCCCGGCCGGTCGAACGGCAGCAACGTCTGCACGTCGACCACCTCGGCCTCGACGCCCACCGTCGCCAGCTGCTCCGCCGCCTCGATCACGATGCGCAACGTCGCGCCGTAGCTCACCACCGTGACGTCCGTGCCCTCGCGCAGCACCTCCGGCACGCCCAGCAGCACCGTGAAGTCGGCGACGTTGCTCGGCAGCCGCTCCTTCGTCCGATAGCCGTTGAGCACCTCCACCACGATCGCCGGATCCTCGCTGCGCAGCAGCGTGTTGTACATGCCGGCGGCGCGCGTC
>DATNCU010000559.1:0-5883 GCA_035607145.1 Thermoanaerobaculia bacterium | reverse complement strand
GCACGGTGCGCGACAACATCGCCTACTCGCGCCCCGACGCCACCGACGAGCAGATCCGCGAGGTGGCCCGCATCGCCCACGCCGCCGAGTTCGTCGAGGGCTTCGCCGACGGCTACCAGACGGTGATCGGCGAGCGCGGCGTCAAGCTCTCCGGCGGCCAACGCCAGCGCCTCGCCATCGCCCGCGCCATCCTCGCCGACCCGCGCATCCTCATCCTCGACGA
The DNA here is from genome assembly GCA_035607145.1 of Thermoanaerobaculia bacterium. Classification (GTDB taxonomy): domain Bacteria; phylum Acidobacteriota; class Thermoanaerobaculia; order Multivoradales; family JAIOJS01; genus DASYQD01. Next base: position 5,660 of record DATNCU010000559.1, on the reverse strand, counting down.
AGCCACCAGCAGCCTCGACAGCGAGAGCGAGGCGCTCATCCAAGACGCGTTGCGCGCGTTGCGCAAGGGGCGGACGACGTTCGTCATCGCCCACCGTCTCTCCACCATCTTCAGCGCCGACCAGATCCTCGTGCTCGACGGCGGCCGCATCGTCGAGCGCGGTACCCATCGCGAGCTGCTCGCCAAGGGAGGTCGCTACCGCGACCTCTACGAGGCCCAGTACCGCCTCGAGACGGACCAGTTCGTCAATCCCGGCGAAGACCCGCTGGCGGTGGTGGCCGCCGAGCCCGCCGCCCGCGGCGGAGGCCGGCAGCTGGGCGAACCCGGCCCGCGGCTGCTGCCGTAGCGGCGGCGCGGCGGACACCCGCCCGAGGGCGCGCGGCGCTACCGGCGGGTGCCGCACGCGGACAGAACGTCCCAAGAGCGGACTCATTCCTGACCCCGCGATGGGGTCAAACTCAAGCTCTTGCCGCAACTTGCGGATCGGCACGCAGGTTGAGTAGCGGGCCGGTATGAGGCACCACCTGCGGCTCTTCGTGCATCACCTCGCCCGCGCTCTCCGCACGCTGCCGAGGTCACCGGGCTTCGCTTTGCCCGTCGTCGCGCTCTTCGCTCTCGGGGTGGGCGTCAGCACCACCATGTGGAGCGCCGTCTACTCGCTCCTCGTGGCGCCGCTGCCGCTCGCGGCGCCGGATCGGCTGGTCGCCCTCTATCAGCAGACGGCCGAAGATCCCAAGCGGCCCGTGGCCCCGGCCAACTTCCTCGACTGGCGCCGCGAGCTGCACACCCTCGAAGGGCTGGCGGCGTGGAACGTCGACCTCCACGTGGTCACCGGTGCCGGCGATCCGCGCCGCCTCGAGGTGGCGTGGGTCTCCTCCAACCTCTTCGACGTGCTCGGCGCCCGCCCGGCGGGCGGCCGTTTCTTCCACGCCGCCGAGACCGGCGCGCCGGTGGTGATCAGCAACCGGCTGTGGCTGCGGGAGCTCGGCGGTGGACCGGTGCTCGGCCGCAAGCTGCAGATCGACGGCCGCACGACCGAGGTGGTGGGCGTCGCGCCCGCGACCCTGGACTTCCCACCCGGCACCGAGGTGTGGGCGATGGCGCCGCAGGGCATTCCGCCGCTCGGAATCCCCGGCGCACCCGCGCTGGCGACGCTGCGCGACGCTCGCTACCTGGGCGTCGTTGGTCGACTGGCGCCCGGGGCAACAGTCGAGGGAGCCCGCGCCGAGCTGCAGGCACTGGCCGCGCGCCTGGAGAAGAGCTATCCAGACGCCAACGCGGGCAACGGCGCCACTCTGGTCCCGCTGGCAGCCGACCTCGGCGCCAACGCGCGCAAGCCGCTGCTGCTGCTGCTCGCTTCGTCGGGCTGCGTGCTGCTGGTGGGCTGCCTCAACGTCGCTGGCCTGCTGCTGGCGCGTGCGGCGCGGCGGCAGCGCGCCATGGCCGTGCACGCCGCGCTGGGCGCCAGCCGCGCCGGCCTCGCCCTGCCGATCGTCGCCGAGACCTGCTGGCTGGCGCTCGCTGGCGCCGCCGGCGGTATGGCGATCGCCGCTTGGGCGGGCCCGCGAGTGCTCACCGCCTTGCCGCAAGCCGTGCTCGGCGGCCGGGACCTCCGCGTGAGCCCGGCAGTGGTCGCGTTCGCGGTGGCGATCGCGCTCGTGGCGGCGCTGCTCGCCGCCTTGTTGCCGGCACTCGGCGCGGCCGGCTTCGCACCCGCTCGGCTCCTCGGCGGCTCTCGCGGCGCCATCGGCCCCGGCCGCGGCACCGCGAGAGCGGCCGTGGTGGTCTCGCAGGTGGCCCTGGCGTTCGTCCTCCTCGCCGGCGCCAACCTGTTGCTGCGCACGCTCGCCTCGCTCGCCGCCACGTCGCCAGGGTTCCGGCCGCAAGGCGTGGTGACGGCGCGGCTGGCCTTGCCGGCCGATCCCGACCTGCAGCGCGAGACGCGGCGGCAGCTCCTCGCGCGCGCCGTCGACGCCGCAGCCGCCACCCCGGGAGTGCTGTCGGCCGGAGCGTCGCTCAAGCTGCCCCTCTCCGGCACCGGCCACAGCGCCGGCTTGCGCGTGGACGGCTCCACCTTCGCTCCCAACGAAGCGCCCGACGTCTGCTGGCGCGCGGTCACCCCGGGCTACTTCGACACGCTGGGCATTCCGCTGCTTCGCGGGCGGGCATTGGCGGAAAGCGACCGAGGTGGCACGCCGCCGGTGGCGCTGGTGAACCGCACGCTGGCCGAGCTCTTGTGGCCGGGGGCGGAGCCGCTCGGGCGGCGCGTCGCCACCGGGCTCGACGGCGAGGCATGGGTCACCGTCGTCGGCGTCGTCGGCGACACGCCGCAGGTCGCGCTCGGCCAGCCGGCGAGGCCGGAGATGTACCGCCCCTTGCTGCAGGAGAGCCGCTTCGGTGCCGACAGCATGGCGCTGACCGTGCGCGGCGGACCGGGCTTCGACCCGCGGTCGCTGAAGTCGCGGCTGCAGCAAGTCTCACCGCTGCTGGTCGTCGAGCCGATCAAGCCGCTCTCGGACGTGGTACGACTGTCCACCGCGCGCGAGCGCCTGCTCGCCACCGTCCTCGGTTTCTTCGGCGCAGCGGCCCTCTTGCTGGCGGCGGTAGGGCTCTACGCCCTGCTCGCATTCCTCGTCGCCGAGCGGGGCCGCGAGATCGGCGTACGGCTCGCACTCGGAGCGCGTCCCTCGGCTGTCGCTCGGCTCGTGATCGGCCGCGGCGTGGTGCACGCGACGATCGGCGCCGCCGCCGGGCTGATCGCGGCGCTGGGCTTGCTGCGCGCGGCGGGGAGCTGGCTGCAGCTGGCCAACCCGTGGGACCCGTGGAGCCTGTCGGCAGCGTTCTTCGTCCTGCTGGCCGTCGCCGTGCTGGCAGGTTGGCTGCCAGCCCGACGCGCTTCCCGCGTCGAACCATCGGTCGCGCTGCGCGGCGACTGACACACTGAGCTCGCTCCGGATCGGTTCGCTGCAGAGAGGCTCGTTGGAGAGAGGCTCGCCGCGGAACCGGTGACGTCGTAGGCTCGGCGCCGTACCCGCGAAACGGCAGGGGAATTTCGCCCGCCGCGGCCGTCTAACCAGCCGCCAAACGACAGTCCGAGGAGGATCCCCGTGGGCAAGAAGGCGTCCGTGCCCGGCAGCTTCACCGCTCAGCTCGTCACGCCGCCGCTGGCGGTGAACCGCTTCGTCCAGCGCGACGACACACCCGGCAACGTCGCCGTCTGCTTGAGCGGCGGCGGCTCGCGGGCGCTCACCGCCGGGCTGGGGCAGCTGCGCGCGTTGTCGTACCTGCAGCTCAATGGCAAGAGCCTGCTGAGCCAGACCAAGGCGCTCTCCACGGTGTCGGGGGGCTCGTGGGTGGGCGTCACCTTCGAGTTCCTCGCCGGCGAAACCACCGACGCCGCCTACCTCAACGACTACGTCCCCGACCCTGGCACGCTGGTGCCGACGCGCACGGGCGACGTCCCGACCGCCCAGATCCTCGACGAGCTGCCCAACGGCAACCTCGGCAACTCGATCAACACCGACCTCTTCTCGATACCCGCCCTCGCCCTCGAGGCGTTCCTGCTCTACAAGTTCCTCCACACCCCGGAGAACTTCCTCTGGCAGGCGCTCATCGGGCTGCACATCATGGGGCCCTATGGGCTCGACAATCTCGACCACCGCAACGGCTTGCAGCCGACGTCGCTGTTCTCGTGGGACCCGCAGTCGCTGGCCGCGGAGGTGACCGACCCCAACCCGAGCCTCGCCGGCGAGACCGCGCACCTCATCGCCAGTAGCATCGACCCGGCGCGCACGAGGCGGCCGTTCCTGCTCTGCAACACCTCGCTGTTCCTCAACGAGCCGGAGACGAAGGTGCAGTTCCTGGCGCCGGTCCAGGCGACGGCGTTCTTCACCGGCGTCGTCGGCGCGCCGACCGGCACCGACGCCAACGGCCGCACGCCGGGCGGCGGCGGTGTCACCTCCTTCGCCTTCGATTCCGCACCGACGGCGGTCGCCGGACCGCAAGTCACCGTGAGCCAGGATCGCCAGTGGGCGCTGGTCGACATCGTCGGCGCGAGCAGCGCCGCCTACGCCGAGACGCTGCAGAACCAGGTCGCCGAGTGGCGGCAGGACACTTCGAAGTTCAAGGACGCCATCAACCAGTTCGCCGACAGGATCCTCGACTGGCTGGCCAAGCGGCTGCCGAAGGTCGAGCTCGAGCTCGCCAAGGTGTTCGTCGACGCGGCCAAGGACCTCGCCGACTTCGGACTGGTCGCCGAGATCAAGTCCGACCTCAACGCCCTGCAGGACCTCATCCCCGAGTACCAGTACTGGCCCGTCGCCGGCGTGCAGCCGTGGCCCGACACCAAGCCGACGCGCTTCGCCGACGGCGGCAGCCTGGAAAACCTCGGCGTCGCCTCCATGCTCAGCTACACCGACATCGACAACATCATCTCCTTCATCAACTCGAGCACGCCGCTCGCCAAGGACAGCAAGGGCGTGATCATCGTCGACGGCGCGCTGCCGCCGCTGTTCGGCTACCAGCCCTACCAGTCGGGCTCCGGCTACGTCCTCTACGAAGGCGCGGAGGATCCGAATTCACCGATCTTCGGACACAGCCAGGTCTTCTCTTCGGACCAGTTCCAGCCGCTGCTCGACGGCCTGTGGGCGGCAAGCGGCGGCGACGCCAGCCCAAACACCAACCCGGCGACCTTCAAGCAGACGCTCCAGGTGCTCGACAACGCCTGGTTCGGCGTCCACGGCGGCGACCGCACGGTCAACGTGCTCTGGTGCTACATGAACCGCGTCAACGCCTGGTACGACCTGCTCAATTCATCGGTGCAACAGATCCTCGGCGACCCCACCGACCCGCACTCGTACCACTCCTTCCCCCACTACAGCACGGCCGACACTCATCTCGACGCCACCGAGATCAACCTGCTCGCCAGCATGACCGCATGGGCCGCGGCTGCCGACCCCAACAGCGCGCAGTTCCTGGGCATGTACGCGGCGCCGGCGACGCCGCCCGAGAGGTAGGTCGAACCGCGGCTCGCCGGCTAGGCGACCAGCCGGCCGAGGTGGTAGCGGGCCTGCCTCCGCCACCACGGCCATTCGTGGGAGACGTCGCGGCCCCAGATGTCGCGCGCGTGGCTGATGCCTTTCGCCGCCAACAGGTCGGCGAGGGCCTGGGTCTCTTCGATGCAGCCCTCCTCCCAGGCGCCCTGGCCGCAGACGAGGGTGAGGTGCGTGCCTTGCTGCACGCGTTCCAGCGTCGGGCCGTCCATGCCGGCGACGTAGGCGAGCGGGTTGTTGAAGTAGACGTCGCCGTTCTGGAAACCGTCGGTGAAGTGGCGCATCTCGTAGCGGCCGCTCATGCACAGCGCGTAGGGGAAGGCCTCGGGGAACTTGAGGGCGAAGTTGGCGGCGTAGAAGGCGCCCAAGCTGCAACCCGAGACCGCGACGCGGATGTTCGGCGTCTTGCAATCCTGGCGGATCCAGGGCAGCAGCTCCTCCATAACGTAGCGCTCGAACGCCTGATGGCGCGCGATGCGCCAATCGGGCGGGTTCTCGCGCCGCGTCCACGCCTCGGAGACGTTGCTCTCCGTGCAGTAGAGCTTGATGCGCCCCTCGGCGATCCAGTCCTCGAGCGTCTCCACCATGCCGTGCGCCGCCCACTCGTGG
>DATNCU010000519.1:0-9710 GCA_035607145.1 Thermoanaerobaculia bacterium | reverse complement strand
CTGCTCCAGCACTACTACGGCGAGGCGGTCGAGCTCGACCCGCTCTACCGCATCACCTGGGCGCGCATCCCGCACTTCTTCCAGAGCCCGTACTACGTCTACCAGTACGCGACCAGCTTCGCGGCGAGCGCGGAGATCGCGCAGTCGCTACGAGGTGCGGGGAACCCGAGCGAGCGCGCTGAGGTGGTCGAGCGCTACCTGCGGCTGTTGCGCTCCGGCGGCAACGACTACCCCATCGACCAGCTGCTCGCCGCCGGCGTCGACCTGGCGCGGCCCGAGCCGGTGGAGGCGGTGGTGGCCGAGCTCGATCGGCTGGTCGCCCAGCTCGAAGGCGAGCTGGCCGCGCTGTAGCTCCCGCCGCCGCAGGTCAGCCGCGCAACGCGGCGCGGCACGCATCTTGAACCTCGCGGCCCGTATGGAGCGGCCGCACCCGGAGCCTTTGGAGCGGTTAGGCCCCGCGGCCGGCACCAAGCCGGTACCGGAGAAGGAACCCGGGCACGGCCCCGGCCTCGGCGACCTGCAGCGCGCGACCGAGCGCGGCCGCGGCCGCGAGGCGGAGACGCCGCTCGAGGTGCCGCCGCCGGGCTGGAAGGACATCCTGCTGCGCACCAAGCGCGAGGTGCGCGAGGACCAGCTGTCGCTGGTCGCGGCGGGCGTCGCCTTCTACTTCATGCTGGCGCTCTTCCCCGCACTGCTCGCCATCGTCTCGTTCTACGGCTTCGTCGCCGACCCCGCCACCGTGGCGAAGCAGGCGGGCACGCTGATGCGGTTGATGCCGGCCGACGCCACGAAGCTCCTCGTCGACCAGATGCAGCAGATCACCACCGCCGACGATACGGCCGCCGGTCTCGGCGCCGCCCTCGCCATCGCGCTCGCCTTCTGGAGCGCCGCCAACGGCACCCAGGCGCTGCTCGCCGGCCTCAACATCGCCTACGACGAGCGCGAGCGGCGCGGCTTCGTGCGCCTCAACGTGCTGGCGATGACGCTCACGCTCGGCTTCATCGCCATGGTCATCGGCAGCCTGGCGCTGATCACCGCCGTGCCGCACCTGATCGAGCGGCTGCCGCTGCGCGACTTGGGCGAGCTCCTCGCCTACGCCGTCACTTGGCTGCTGCTCGCCACGCTGGCGCTGCTCGGCTTCGCGGTGATGTACCGCTTCGGCCCTTCTCGCGAGCACCCGCGCTGGCAGTGGGTGTCGGTGGGCTCGCTGGTCGCCACCGCGCTGTGGCTGCTCGCTTCCCTGGTGTTCTCGTGGTACTCGGCGCGCTTCGGCAGCTTCAATAAGACCTACGGCACCCTCGCCGGCGGCATCCTGCTGCTGCTCTGGCTGCAGATCACCGCCTACGTGACGCTGCTCGGCGCCGAGCTCAACGCCGAGATCGAGCACCAGACGGCGCGCGATTCCACGACCGGCGTCCCGCAGCCGCTCGGCGCCCGCGGCGCCGAGATGGCGGACACCGTGGGAGAAGCGGCAGGTGCGCGACGTCGACCTCGCCGCCTGGCCACTGAGCGCTTCTTGGCCTGGCGGCGTCGCTGGCGCGCTTGAAGCGCCGACATCGCTGCTGGATCACTGCTCCAGCCGGCGTACGGTGGTAGGGTCCGCGCACATCGATAGGAGGAAGCACACCGTGCCGAGCTTCAGGCGCCTCGAAGCCCGTGTCGCATTGCCGATCGTCCTCGCCGTTTTCGCCAGCATCGCCCTCAGCCTCGCCGCCTACGCCCAGGAGGGCAAACCTGGCCAGCGCCTGGCCACCTCCGCCGGGATCGCCGAGACCACCGCCGACATCATGCTCCGGCAGGCCGCCGCGCCGCCGCCGAAGCCGCGGCCGGATCACGAGGTGGACAACCCGGACCGTCGGGCACTGCCGCAGAACCCGGCGGCGGCCGCGGTCTCGCAGCTCCCCGCGGCGTCCACCGACAAGGCGCTGGCCTTCGAGGTCAAGATCCACACCACCGGCCTCGCCTTCAACGGCCCGACGCTCACCGACACCGGCGCCTTTCCCCCCGACACCATGGGTGCCGTCGGCCCGACCCAGTTCTTCAGCTTCGTCAACGGCCGTCTCCGCACCTTCACCAAGGCCGGCGTGGCCGACGCCGTCATCAATGCCGATCCCGACGTCTTCTTCGCCTCGGTGATGACGCCGGTATCGCCGCCGGTGGTGCTCAACTTCACCAGCGACCCCAACGTGCGCTACGACCGCTTCTCGGCGCGCTGGTTCTTGACCATCATCGACGTGCCTTGCACCAACGCCACCTGCACGACGACGGCGGCCAACCGCGTCCTCATCGCGGTCAGCGACGCCGCGAGCGCCGGCACCATCAGCGGCACCACGGTGTGGAGCTTCTTCCAGTTCCAGGCCGACGCCGGCACCAACTTCTGCGACTACCCGTCGCTGGGGATCGACAACGCCGCGCTCTACGTCGGCTGCAACATGTTCACCTCGGCGGGCAGCTTCGTCGGCACCAACGGCTACGTGCTGCAGAAGGCGTCGGTGCTCGCCGGCTCGCCGGTGGTGACCGCCTTCGCCAACCTCGGCACCGGCGCCCTCGCCGGCCCGTTCGCGCCGCGCGGCGTCGACAACTTCGACGCCGGCGCCACCGAGGGCTACTTCGTGGGCGTCGACACCCTCACCTTCAGCACCCTGATGTTCCGCCGCGTCAGCAGCCCGGGATCGTTGACGCCCACCATCTCAGCCAACATCAGCGTCACCGTTCCGACCACCACCTTTCCCAATCGCGTCGAGCACGCCGGCAACACCGGCGGCGCCAACGGCAACCTCGACTCGCTCGACGATCGGCTGTACGCGGCGATGATCCGCAACGGGCGGCTGTGGACGGCGCACAACTTCCGCACCACCAACGCCGGCGTCGCCAGCACCGCCGCGCAGTCGCGCAACTCGACGCGCTGGTACGAGTTCCAGAACCTCACCACGACGCCGACGATCGTGCAGTCGGGCACGGTGTTCGACAACGCGGCGACGCGCGCCGCGGCGCGCCAGTACTTCATCCCTTCGGTGGCCGTCACCGGCCAGGGCCATGCGGTGCTCGGCTTCACCACCGCCGGCGTCGTCGGCGCCACGCCGAGCTACGTCGGCCGGCTCTCGGGCGACACCCTGGGAACGATGACCGGACCGCCGACAGTCGCCGCCGTCGACTTCGGTACCACGACGGCGAACTACAACCCGCCGAGCGACCCCGGCGGCGCCAGCGGGCGGCGGTGGGGCGACTACTCCTTCGTCGCCGTCGACCCGCTCGACGACATGTCGATCTGGACGACGCAGGAGTACAACCAGGCGCTCAACAGCTACTCGGCGCGCATCGCGCGGCTGCTCGCGCCGCCGCCGGCGACGCCCAACTGCGCCTCGCCGGTGCCGTTCAACGGGCCGACCGGCAACGTGGTGATCACCGCCACCTCGAGCGGCGGCTCGGGCTTCTACGACCCGGGTGCGAACCTGGCGCCGCCGGCGCTGCCGTTCACCCACATCTCGGCGACGGTGACCAACGCGGTGGTCAACAGCACGACGTTCAACAGCCCGACGCAGGTGACGATCAACATCACCCCCAGCGCGACCGGGCTGCAGGACGTGACGATCACCAACCCCGACGGCCAGTCGGTGACCGGCATCGGCTGCATCAACGTGCAGACCCTGCCGGTCGAGCTGCTCGACGTCACGGTCGGGAGGCGTCGCTAGGCACGCGGCCCGCGCGCTCGACGAGCCCTCGCAGCTCGGCGACGCGCGGGACGCCCGGCCAGTCTCTGCCGACGCTCGTGGCGCGCCGGCGGAGCTCCGCCAGGTCGTCGCCCTGCGCCCAGTACGAGCCGCGCAGCACCTCGGCGAAACGGCCGGCCACGGTGGCGAGGCGGAAGCCGCGGCTCGCGCGGTCCCAGGTGCTCGCCACGGCGCCGCGGCGTAGCGGCTGGTGGAGCTCGCGAGGCTCGGAGCCTGCGGTGGGCCGCCAGCGCACGCGGAGCACCGCCAGCGTGGCGGTCGGCGGCGCGTCGGGGCGCAGCTCGAGCTCGTAGAGGGCGCTCACCGCCTGGCCGGGGCGCACGGCGACGGCGTCGAGCGCGGCGTCGCGGAAGCGCTCGCCGCCGGTGTCGCGGTCGTCGTGGCAGAGCAGGCGCCAGCGCGAGACGTAGCGCGGGTCGACCTCGACCTGCACGCGCGCGTCGAGGGCGATGGCGGGCTCGGCGACGCCGCGGCGGGCCTCGCGCGCCTTGACCGCAAAGCGCACCAGCACGTAGCGGCCGGCGGGCGCCCACGGATCAGACGCAGCCTCGGCGAAGAGCGCGAAGTCGCTGCGCGCGGGCGCGGCGTCGCGGTAGTCGAAGGCGTTGACGATCTCCTCGACGCGCACCGTCTCTGGGGGAGGCAGGGTGCCGCCGGCGAGGTAGCGGCGCACGAGATCGTACGAGCCAGAGCCGACGTCGAAGGTGAAGGTCGAGAGGCGGTCGTCCTCGCTGTCGACGAAGGGGTCCCCGGCTGCGCTCTTGAAGACGACGTCGCCGCGGCGCTGGTTCGCCGCGCGGCCGCCGGCCTGCGGCGGCGGAGCCACAGGCGCGGGAGCCACGGGCGCCGGCTCCGCTTGCGGCTCGGGGGCCGCCGTGGCAGGAGCCGATGCCGCGGTGCTGCGCGCCGAGACAGACGGCCGCACCATGTACTGCCCAGCAGCGGCGCTGTCGCGCGCACCCTCGGCCTCGCGGTCGAGCTCCGGCTCGCCGGCGAGCGCGTCCGCCTCCTCGCCCAGCTGCGGCGGCGCCTCCATCCGCTGCGCCGCTGCTGACGGCCGCGGCGCGTCGCTGCGCCGGCGCGCCGTCAACCCCATCGATAGGCCCGCCGGCGCCTCCGCCGGTGCCGACACGCGCTGCTGCGGCGCGCCCGTGTCGGCGGCCACCGCCTCGCGCTCCGGCGCGTAAAAGCGGCTGGGGTACGTCGGAGCGGTCGCCGGCGGCGCCGCGACCGGCGGCGCAGCCACTCGCGGCGCCGCGGGCGGCGCTCCGACGTACCCCAACGCCTGCAAGTCCTGAGGCTGCATCGCCTCAGCCGATCCTGCACGCGTTTCCGCAGGGGATCCGGTTTCGAAGTCCGCCTCGCGGCGCGGCCGTGGCTCGTCCACCGCCGCGAGGCCGACGTGGTTGCGCACCGCCAGCCACGACAGCGTGCCGCCGCCGAGCACCATCACCACCGAGGCGGCGGCGAGCCAGACGCTGCGCGGCAGCGGCCGGCGGAAGAGCACGACGTTGCCGAGCTCAGCGGGCGCCGGCGCCCGGACCTCGGCGGGGATCTGGCGGCGCAGCTCGTCGAGCAGCCCGGCGGGCGGCTCGGGAACGCTATCGGGACGCAGCTTCTTGGCGAGCTGGCGATCGGTGAGTGGGCTCATGACGTGGGTTCCTCGAGGGCGAGGCGGAGGGCCGCGAAGGCGCGCTTGAGCCGCTTGCGGACGGCGACGGGGGTGATCTCCTCCAGGCGCGCCACCTCGGAGACGGGCAGCTCGCTCCAGAAGTGGGCGCTGACGGTGAAGCGCAGGTCTTCGGGCAGCTTGAGCACCGCGCGCCGCAGCCGCTCGGCTTCGTCGGCGGCGGCGTAGGTCTCGCCGGCGTCGGGGTCGGGGGCGGCGAGCGTGGCGGACTTTTCCTCGGTGAGCTCCTGCATCAGCCGCGGCCGCCGCACGTGGTGGAGGAAGGTGTTGTAGGCGATGCGGTAGAGCCAGGTGGTGAGCTGCGCGCGCCCCTCGAAGCGCGGCAGCGCCTCCCAGGCCTTGCGGTAGGTCTCCTGAGTGAGGTCGGCGGCCAGCTCGGCGTCGCCGCCGCACATGCGGAAGAGGGCCGCGTAGATCTGCCGGTAGCTGCTCTCGACCAGCCTCTCGGCCGCGGCGCGGTTGCCGCGCGAGAGGGCGAGCTGGAGCGTCGCCGAGTCGGCCCCCTCGCTCATCGCGCCTCCTCCGGGGACACCACCTGTCAAGGCCACGCTGCCGCCGTGGAACGACGCCTCCATCGCCCCTTTGGAGCCGTGAAGGAGGCGAAACGAAACCGGCGAAAGCCTGGCCGCGACGGCGCGACTCTACAGAAAGAGAGCGGGCGAGGTAGTCGCCCTCGCCCGCTCAACAAGGCAATGCTTGGAAGCCCCTCGCCGAGGGGCCGGCCTACGCTCCTCGCAACAGGTGCATGAGCAGCCCGATGACGAAGAGCACGAGGAAGACGAAGAACAGGATCTTGGCGATGCCCGCGGCGCCGGCGGCGATGCCGCCGAAGCCGAAGAGCGCCGCCACCAGCGCTACGACGAGAAAGATCAGGGCCCAGCGAAGCATGGCTCCTCCTCCCCTGGCGGGCCACAGCGAGCCGTAACCGTTACAGCCGCCGCGGAGCGCCGTTACACGTCCACCGATCAGGCTTGGTCACCGGCAGTGCTGCGCGGCGACGCTGGGCTCGCCTGGAGCAAGGGCCGGGCCAACCCGTGCTGCCGAGCATCGAGATCGCTTCGCTTCGCTCGCGATGACATCGCAACGTCATCGCGAGGAGCGCAGCGACGAAGCGATCTCGATGGTGCGGGTGCGCGGCCCTTTGCGCCGCTTCTACGGCCGGCCCGGCATCGCCGGCATCAGCTCGATCTGCTCGTAGCCCTTGGGCATGGCGAAGCTCTCGGGCGGCACCGCCTCCTTGCGGATCGCGGTGACCTCCATGGTGGTGGTGGTCGCGGTCTCGCGGCCGCGCTGGTCCTTCACCTTGCTCACCGCCACCACCTTGAGCGGCACGCCGCGAATGCCCTTGCGCACCTCGTTGCCGATCATCTCGTCGAGGTCGGCGATGCCGGTGCGCGGCGGCTCGCGGCGCAGCCAGGCGGCGAAGCCGGCGTCGGTGAGCTCGGCGGTCGACCAGGTGTCGGTCGTGGTGTCGTTGTGGCTCGACTGCCCCATCCCCATCACCTTGATCTCGCTGTCGTAGACGGTGCGGAAGCGGTAGTGCGTGGTGGCGTAGCCGAGGATCGGCGGCCCGGCCTCCTCGGCGAGCTTCTCCACCTTCTGGTTCGAGAAGCTGATCTTCATCATCGGACCGAGCCCTTTCATCATCGCCCCGGCGCCGGCCATCATCGAGCCGAGGTCTAACAGCGCGTAGGTCTTCTCCTCGGGGTTGACGAGGTAGAGCGTCTCGCCGCCGTCGTTGCTGAGCAGGTAGGTGCCGGCGCCGAGGATCGGGTTGTCGCTTTCGGCAAAGAGCACCTTGGCGTTGGGGCCGTCGACCCACGCCTCGACCTCCATCGTCTGACCCGCGGCCTGGGCGCCGTCGATCGCGGTGTGGGCGCGGTAGTGAACGCCTGCGTGCGCAGGGGCGGCGAGGGTGGCGGCGGCGAGGAGGGTCATGCAGGCGGTGGCGGCGAGCTGCTTCATGCGGGTCCTCCGAGAATGGTCTACGTTCGAAGTACGTGGGCTCGTCGGTTCGTCAAGGTCGTTCCACGGCCAGGCCGGCGCGCTTCCATGCCGCCATCCCGCCGACGACGTTGACCACGTCGTTGCGCCCCTGCCGCTGCAGGAAGCTGGCGACGGCGGTCGAGCGGTAGCCGCCGCCGCAGAACACCGCGAGCGGACCCGGCGGCACCTCGGCGAGGCGCTGCGGCACGAAGCCGCCCATCAAGTGCGCGGCGCCGGCGATGTGCCCCTGCGACCACTCGGAAGCGGCGCGGACGTCGAGCACCGTCGGCGGCACGCCTTCGCTGGCGGCGGAATCACCGGCGCGCGAGCCGACCGCGGCGGGCACCGCTTCCAGCTTCGCGGCGAGCTCCTCCACCGAGAGCTGCGGCAGCGTGGCGATCGGTAGGCCGCCATCCGCCCACGCCTGCATGCCGCCCTCGAGCCACCCCTCGACTCCGTCGAGGCCGACGCGCACCAGTGCGCGCACCGCCGGCTCGACGTCAGCGGGATCGGCGGCGACGAGCAGCAGCGGCCGGTCGTAGGGCACCAGCCATCCCGCCCAGGTCGAGAGCTGTCCGTCGATGCCGATGCCCAGCGCTCCCGGCACGTGGTCGGCGCCGAAAGCGAGCTGGTCGCGCACGTCGATCACCACGTGCGCGCCGTCCTCGACGAGCTCGCGGAAGCGCGGCAGCGGCAGCGCCGCGAGCCCCGGCAAACCGCCCGGCAGGTGGCCGAGCAGCGGCGGTCCGGCGGCGTTGAGCGCCTTCATGCGCAGGTAGTACGGCGGCAGCGGCGGCGAGGCAGCGAGCAGGCGCTCGACGAAAGCTTCTTCGGTGAGTGCCGGGTCGAGGTAGGGGTTGGCGAGCCGTTCCGCGCCGAGCGTCGAGAACGGCCGGCTGCTCATCCCGGCGCCGCACATCGACCCTGCGCCGTGACCGGGGTAGACCTCCATCCCGTCCGGCAGGCCGGCGAGCTTCTCGCGCACGCTCTTGAAGAGCATGCGAGCGAGCGCGTGCTTCGCCTCCTCGCCGAGCAGGTCGGGTCGCCCGAGCGCGCCGACGAAGAGGAAGTCGCCGGTGAGAACTGCGAGCGGCACGCTCGCATCGCGAGCCGAATCGAAGAGGAGGTAGGTGAGGTGCTCCGGCGTGTGCCCGGGCGTGTGCAGCGCCTCGAGCCGCACAGCGCCGAGCTGAACGGAGTCGCCCTCGCGCAGCAGCCCGTGCGCGTGAAGGACCTCGTAACGCTCGCCGTCGTCGTAAGCCGAGAGCCGCAGCGTCGCCCCCGTGCGCAGCGCCAGCTCGCGCGCGCCGGAGGCGAAGTCGGCGTGGATGTGCGTCTCCAGCACGTCGGTAATGGCGAAGCCGCGCTCCGCAGCCCAGTCGACGTACACGTCGACGTCCCGCCGCGGGTCGACGATCGCCACCCTCCCCGCCACCTCGTCGCCGACGGCGTAGGAGTACTGCGCGAGCCCGCGGTCCTCGAAGCGTTCGATGAGCATGGTCGGCGAAACTGTAGCAGCCGGTCGCCAGCGGTTAGGATCGCGAACCATGGCTGACGTCACCTTCCTCGGCGCCTGCGGCACGGTCACCGGCAGCATGACGCTGCTGCAATGGGGCGAGCGCCGCGTGCTCGTCGACTGCGGCATGTTCCAGGGCGGTGTCGAGCTCGAGCAGCGCAACCGCGAGCCATTCCCTTTCGAGCCGAAGGACGTCGACGCGGTGGTGCTCACCCACGCCCACCTCGACCATAGCGGCCGCCTGCCGCTGCTCGCCGCGCGCGGCTACCGGGGGCCGATCTACTGCAGCCGGCCCAGCCGCGGCCTCACCTCGCTGGTGCTGCACGACGCCGCCAAGCTGCAGGAGGAAGAGGCGGGCTTCGCGCGCCGCAAGGGCTTCAGCCGCCACGCCGACCCCTCGCCGCTCTACCGCGAGGAGGACGCCAAACGCGCGCTATCGCAGTTCCATCGCGTCGCCTTCGACGAGCCGTTCGAGGTGCTCCCCGGCGTCTCGGTGCGCCTGCGCCGCGCCGGCCACCTGCTCGGCGCCGCCACCGTCGAGCTCACCGCCAAGGGCAGCGACGGCGAGCGCCGCACCTGGTGCTTCTCGGGCGACGTCGGCCGCTACGGCGTGCCCATTCTCGTCGACCCCGAGCCGCCCGCCGCGGCGCCCGACACGCTGCTCCTCGAGTCCACCTACGGCGACCGCACCCACCCGAAAGCCGACGCCAAGGAAGCGCTCGCCGCCGCCATCGAAGAGACCTTCGCTCGCGGCGGCGTCGTGCTCATCCCGGCCTTCGCGCTCGGC